>VGIX01000029.1 GCA_016867725.1 Candidatus Effluviviaceae Genus I sp. | reverse complement strand
CGGCGCGTCCCGAAGGTCCGCCCGGCGCCGGCAGGCCTCCCGATGGGGCGTGGGACGCGCTCACCGACCAGCCGATCCGCGTCGGGCTCGCGGCGAGCGTCGAGAGCGTCGTCGTGTCGGCGAGGGGTGCGTTCTCGCTCACGGTCTACTCGGGCGCTGCCCGCCGCCTGCAGGCGTCCTCGGGCGAGGAGTGGACGTTCGTCGGCACCGACGCGGGGATCACCGCGCGTTCGAGCGGGGGGCAGTCCCTGGAACTTGCGCAGGGGACTGTGAGGCTACGCCCCGAAGCGCCGGCGGCGATGGTCGTGAACGGCGTCGCCTACCGCGGCGAGATCGAGGTGTACCCTGCCGCCCCGGGCTCGCTCACGGTCGTGAACGTCGTGGGCATGGAGGCGTATCTCAGGGGCGTCGTGCCGGGGGAGATCGGCGCCCGGTCGCCCGCTGAGATCGAGGCGGTGAAGGCACAGGCCGTCGCGGCGCGGACGTACGCCGCGGCGTCGAGCGGCGGCCGGGCGGCCGGGGACTTCGACGTGCTCGCGACGATCGCCGACCAGCTCTATCAGGGCGCCGACTTCGAGGACCCCGTGTGCGACCGGGCGATCCTCGAAACGGCGGGCCTTATCCTCACGTTCGCCGGGCGGCCCGCGCACACGTACTTCCACTCCACGTGCGGCGGGCGCACGGCGGCGCGGCACGAAGTGTGGGAGCTCGGCGAGCTTCCGTACCTTCGCTCGCTGCCGGACGGAGGCGGCAGAGCGTCGCGCCCGGATGACGCCTGGTGCAGGAGCTCTCCGTCCTTCACGTGGACGGTGTCGTGGACGGGGGATGAGGTCGCGCGGCTCGTGCGAGGGCAGCTTCCCGCCGTGGCGTCAACGCCGGTGCGGGAGCCGATCGGCGACATCGTCGGTCTCGCAGCCACCGAGCGTTCGCCTTCAGGACGCGTTCGGTGGCTCGAGGTGCGCACGACCTCGGGGACGTACCGCGTCTTCGGCGACCGCGTGCGCTGGCTGCTCCTGCGACCCGACACCGGTGGGATCCTGCGCAGCGCGTGGTTCGATCTCGATGTGAAGACGAGCGGCGGGCGTGTCGTGCGCGTCACGGCGAGGGGCAGGGGCAACGGGCACGGCGTGGGCATGTGCCAGCACGGGGCCCTCGGCCAGGCCCGCGCCGGGCGTTCCTGCGAGGAGATCCTCGCGCACTACTACCCGGGCACGGCGCTTGCTCGGTTGCGGGACGTCTGGTAGCCGGCGGCAAGAAGGCGGTTGACAACGCCCCTCGCCGCTGGTAGATTCTCGGAGAGCCTTGCGGGGTCGTAGTTCAGCTGGTTAGAACGCCTGCCTGTCACGCAGGAGGTCGCGAGTTCGAATCTCGTCGGCCCCGCCACTTGCCTGAAGGCCGCCGGTGCGACTGCCGGCGGCCTTCGCCGTGTTCGGTGTGCGGTTGCTCACCGAGGCAGGATGCGGCCCTCAGAGGCTCGGTGCTCCTGAGTGCTTGACCCGCCGGCTCTCTTGCGGTATACTCTTGTCCGAGCTGGATGTGGACGGTGGGGTTGTGCAGCACCGTCCCGGAGGAGTGGACAGGTGGTCGTGCCGCCGGCCGACAGGAGGCGGGCCACGGCGGCGAGCAATGCAGGGGGAGAGTGTCCCGGAACGAGAGACCTTCTGAGCGAGGAGGTTGTCCATGCGGTTTGTCACAGTGCTCATGAGCCTGCTTCTCATCGCCGCGGTCGTCTTCCCGGCCGCCGCGGACACGAAGGAGAAGCCCGAGGGGCCCGTGTTCCAACAGACGCGCGGCCTTCTGAACTGCTCGAACGCGATCCCGATCCAGTGCGGCGTGCCGGTGACCGGCACGAACGCGGGCCTCACCAGCAACGTCCTGCTCTACAACGGGTGCGCATGGAACGAGGGCGGCGGCGAGGTCGTCTACACGTTGACGCTCCCGGGTCCCAACGTGTGGTCATTCACCGCGACGCTGTCGAACTACACGAACGATCCCGACGTGTTCATCCTGTCGGCATGCGACGAGGCGACCAACTTCGGCAATCCGTTCTGCGGCCACATCTCGACCACAGTGTCCATGGTCCCGGCGGGCACCTACTACATCGTGGTTGACCAGTATGGCACCGCGCCGACGTATCCGGCCACCTGGACGCTGACCGTCACGTGCACTGAGACCACTCCGCCGTGCTGCCCGTTCCCGCACAACTGCTACTTCCTCGATTTCAACCAGGGCCCGAACGGCTGGTACAGCCGGCCGTGCGGCAGCGGACCGGTGCCGTGGGCGTGGGGCATGCCCGTCGGGTCGGTCCCGACCGTGGCATGCAACGGCGTGCCGAGGACGAACGTGCTCATCACGAACCTCGCCGGCAACTACCCGAACTCGAAGGGCGAGGCTGCCGTGGTCGGGCCGTTCACGATCACGCCGGACTGCAAGTGCCTCGAGCTGTGCCACTACTACTACATGGAGACCTGGGACGGCGGCAACGTGCGGGTCTCGACCGACGGCGGGACCACCTGGACGCGCATCGCGCCGGCCGGGGGGTACCCCGGTGTCGTGTACAGCGGCGCCACCTCGATCCAGTGCCTGACGCCCAGCGAGCCGTGCTTCAACGGGAACAGCACGACGTTCGTGCGCCACTGCTTCGACCTGACCCAGTACGTCGGCCAGACCATCCACGTCGGGTTCTTCTTCGGGTCCGACTCGTCGGTCAACTACCGCGGCTGGGCGATCAAGTGGCTCAAGATCGGCGGCGCCGAGCCGTCGCCGGTGGAGGACGGAAGCTGGGGCACGATCAAGGCCCTGTACAGGTAGCCTTGCCGGTTCCACAGGAGTCTGCAGTACAGGGACGGGCCCGTTCGGGCCCGTCCCTGCTTGTTGACGGGCCTGGGACCGCCTGCTAGTCTCTCTGCTTACGCTCACATCGCGTGTGCCGCCGTACCCGGGGAGGGTCACGGGTTCCATGCTGCTCGTAGCCATCCTTCTCGCAGCCTACGTCGCCTACGGCATCCTGGAGTACCGCGCCCACCTGAGGAACCTCCGCGCGATCCCCATCAGGGTCCACGTGAACGGCACGAGGGGCAAGTCGTCCGTGACACGGCTCATCGCGGCCGGCCTCCGGGCCGGGGGCATCCGCACGGTGGCGAAGACGACTGGGTCGGCGGCGCGGTACATCCACCCGGACGGCACCGAGGAGCCCATCCCGCGCGCCGGCCCCCCAAACGTGAGGGAGCAACTGGAGATCGTCCGCCGCGCCAGACAGGAGGGCGCCCGGGCCATCGTCATGGAGTGCATGGCGGTCATGCCCGAGCTTCAGGTGGTGTGCGAGCAGCGCATCCTGCGCTCCACGATCGGCGTCATCACGAACGCGCGGCCCGACCACCTTGACGTCATGGGGCCGACGGTGCGCGACGTGGCGATCGCGCTGTCCGGAACCACGCCCGCCGGGGGAGTCCTGTTCACCTCCGAGCACGAACGGCAGGCCGTCTTGGCCGCGGCCGCGCGGGAGCGGCGGGCGGAGTTCCGCGAGGTGGAACCGGCCGCATTCGGGACGGACATCACCTCGGGGTTCGGCCACGTCGAGCACGCGGACAACATCGCGCTGTCCCTCGCGGTGTGCGAGCGCCTCGGCGTCCCGCGCGAGACCGCGCTCTCGGGCATGCGGACGGCCGCGCCGGACGTCGGGGCGCTCACGATCCACCGCGTGCGGGAGGCGGGCAAGGAGATCGAGTTCGTCAACGGGTTCGCCGCGAACGACCCCGAGTCGACGGCGGCCATCTGGCGCGTGATCGTGCCCGAGGGCGACCGCTCGCGGACGGTGATCGGCGTCGTCTCGATGCGGGCCGACCGCCACGATCGCGCGCGGCAGTACGGGCAGATGCTCGGGAGCGACCTCAAGGCAGATCGCTTCATTCTTGCCGGGGCGCTTACGCATCCTGTGCTCGCCGGCGCCCGCAGGCGGGGCGTGCCGGACGAGGCCTTGATCGATATGGCGGGCTGCTCCGCGGAGCAGATCTACGCGAAGATCCTGGAGTTCACCGAGGCGCGCTCGCTCGTCGTGGGCGTCGGGAACATCGGTGGCGTCGGCGGCGAGCTCGTGGGGCTGGTGAAGGCGAGGAGCAGGCGGGCGTGACGCCGTGGCCGAGACGGTCGGACCGCGAGCCTCCCGCCCGGCGGAGATGGAGGAGGACGTAGGCGAGTGATACCCGTCGCGATCGGCATCGGCCTTCTCATGAGCCTGATCTTCTCGGAAGCGTTCGGCCTTGCGGCCGGCGGCATGGTCGTCCCCGGCTACATCGCGCTGGCGCTTGCCGAGCCCTGGCGGGTGGTCGGAACGGTCGCGGCCGCGATCGTCACCTTCCTCGTCGTGAGGCTCCTCGGGCGCCTCATGCTCATGTACGGCCGGCGTCACCTCGTCCTCGCGATCCTCATCGGGTTCCTCTGCGGGCACCTGACGAGAGTGATCTTCGGGCGGCCCGAGCTGCCGGAGATCCTGAGCTTCGAGGCCATCGGGTACATCATCCCGGGGCTGCTCGCCTACTGGATGGAGAAGCAGGGGGCGGCGAGGACGCTCGCGGCCATGGTCATGGCCGCGGTCCTCGTGCGGCTGGCTCTCATGGTCGCGGTCGGAGGGGTGCCCATTGAAGTACCAGCCTGGTAAGGTACACGTCGCCTCCCTCGCGGCGCTCGCAGCGGTCGGTGTGCTGCTTCTCATCGTCGCCGAGAGGGCCAAGGCGCCTGCCGTGCAGCCGCACTTCGCCGAGAAGAGCGAGGCGGCCGCGAGGGCCGAGCGCGCGCTGCGCGTGATCAGGGCGGAGCGCCTGGCCGCGGGGCTTCCCATCGATCCTGTGAACGACCCGGCCCAGACGGGGCTCGTGGGGCTTCGGTTCTCGCTCATCACGACGGACCGCGGCTCGCCCGAGCAGAAGCTCCGCGCGCTGGACCCCAATCTCGCGGCCGTCTTCGTCGAGCTCCTGCGCGACGCCGACGTGCGGAGGGGGGACCATGTCGCCCTCGGGATGACGGGGTCCTTTCCGCTCCTGAACGCCTGCGCGATCATCGCCGTGGAGACGGTGGGCGCGATCCCCGTCATCGTATCGTCGGTGGGCGCGTCGATGTGGGGCGCGACCGACCCGGAGCTCACCTGGCTCGACATGGAGAGCGTGCTCGTGCGTGAGCGTGTCATCTCCCACCGGTCGATCGCTGCGTCGCGGGGGGGCGGCGATGATGCGGGGCGGGGGCTCTCGGAGGAAGGGCGGGCCCTCGTGGACGCGGCCATCGCGAGGAACGGCGTGACGCCGATCGTCGAGCGCACGCTCGACGCGGCCATCCGGCGCCGGATGGAGGTGTACGCGGGCGCGGTGGGCGATGATGGATACCGCGCGTACATCAACGTCGGCGGCGGGCTCGCGAGCTTGGGGAGCGCGCAGGTCGGGCAGCTCGTGCGCCCCGGGCTGACGCGGCGGCTCGCCACGAGGCACTTCCCGCGCCGTGGGGTTCTCGCGCGGATGGCGCAGCGCGGCGTACCGATCATCCATGCCCCGGGGGCCGACGCGCTCATCGCGCGCTACGGGCTCTCGGGCGAGATCGCGCCGACGGCGGCGGTGGGCACGGGGGCGGTCTTCTACCAGGATCGCTACAACACGCCGCTCGCCGGTGTGCTCGCGGTCCTCTACGGCTTCCTCATCTTCGCGGTCGTCCGGCTCGACCTCAAGCACTACATCTTCCGGCGGCCCGCTCGCACGGAGGCACCATGAGGCTCGGTCTCGCCGTCGCGCTCTTCGCGGGCGCGCTCGCCGCGGGCTCCGCGGCGAGCGCTGCGTCGTCGACGCCCCAGTGGAGGTCCGTCCCACTGACGGGCTACGCCTCGCGTTCGGCGCTCATGGTCGACGGCACGCAGGCGACGTATCACCGATTCGACGCGACGCGGGCCCTCTCGTTCTCGGTCAAGGGGCCGAAGCGACTCAAGGTGCTCACGCGGCTCGTCATCCCGAACAGCAGGGAGAAGGACTCGTACTCCGTCTCCGTGGTCCGCGACGGCGTGGTGGTTCAGACGCGCGACTTCGACACGGTTCCTGCGGAGCGGGCGTTCTACGTCGTGCTCGACAGCGTCCGCCCTGGTGTCGTGCGGCGGCTCTACATCGACGTGCCGACGGGCCGACACTCCTACGAGCTTCGGGCCGGTGGGCTCGCGCGCGTGGACGCGAGGGTGTTCGCGTCGTCGAGCGGGGATGCACCCCAGGCCGGCATCGCGCCGCGCGGCGGCGCGCCCGTCGAGGTGCTTCTCTCGGGCGGCAAGGAGCTGGCATACCACGTGCTCAGCGCCGTCGCGCCCATCGTGGTTGACGTCGTCGGTCCGACGACCGTCAGGGTGAACACCCGGCTTCTGTTCGACCTGGGGGCGACGAAGCGCGAGTCCTACGCGATCGGCGTGAGCGAGGCGGGCGGCCATGAGGTGCTCTACAGGATCGAGGCCGGACCGTCCACGAGCGTCCTCTGCCGCGACCGGTCGGACGTCGTCCCGGGCGCGCTTCGTCACATCAGCATGGAGGTGGGTGAGGGGTCTCACGCCTTGGTGTTCCGGCTCGCGGAGCCGCCCGCGGGGCGCGTGGCGCTGAGCTTCAACATCCCACGCGGGGACGTGCGCGATGCTCCGTGACGGGGCGGCCGCGCTCGCGCTTGTCCTCGCGCTCCTCGCCGCCGCGTCGCCGGCGGGCGCCGCCAAGCTCGTCCCGGACGGTGCCGTGACGCCGGTCGCCATCGAGATCTCGGGCGCCCTGTACCGGTACTATCCCCTGGCCGCCGGGCGGCCGATCACGGTCACGATGCAGGGCCCCGCGTCGTTCGAGGCCATCGCGCGATGGCGGTTCGACCCGAGGACTTCGGGGGTGGGTGCGGACGCGGCGAGCGCGCAGCCGAGTCCAGTGGACGTCGAGGTCGAGCTCAGCCTGGACGGGCGGGCGCGGACGAGGCACGTGTTTCGTGCCGCCGCCGGGACCGCGTCGTACCCGAACATCCCGGGGACGCGAGCGGGCAGGCCGGTGCGCCTGACGCTCGACGGTGGCATCCCGCAGGGCAGACACGTGGTCAGCTTGACGCTCGTGCGCCCGACGGACGGCGTCCTCGATCTCAACCTGCTCTCCGCGGCGGTCTCGGTCCCCGGCCCTCGCACGAAGCTCGGCGGTTCGTTCAGGCTGGGCGTCGCGTACGACTCGAACCTGTTCAGGTACTCCGATGCGGACATCGACGACCTCCTCGACGGCGAACGCCCCGACCGCTTCCCCATCGAGTCCGCCGACGACGTGCGGTTCGAGCCCGGCGTATCGGTCTCCCTCGTGAGGGAGGAGCCGGGCGCGCGAAGCACGGCCCTCACGCTCGGCGCGGACCTCAGGCTCGCCGCCGTCAACACGGAGAAGAGCTTCGCAAGGCTCAGCGCCCGCCTCGTGGAGCGCCGGCATCGGGTGGCGTACTTCTCCCTCGGCTATGAGGCGATCCCCGACTATCACGTCCGCGCCCTGTGGGACGCCGACGCGGATGGGACGGGAGGTTACCGCGCGTGCAGCTTCGCCAAGCAGGGCTTCGGCGTGGAGATGGGGAGCGACCGTTCGCTGCCCGTTGACGTCGCCGGGCACTGGAAGTACGAGCAGTACTGGTACGACCCGGCGTTCGTCGAGTACGACGCCAGGGTGATGACCGTGGGCGTCCGGGGCACCGTCCGCCCCCGCGCCGGGCTCAGGGTGGATCTGGGGTACTCACTCAGGCAGTCCGCGGCGAAGGGATATGACGAGCCAGGCGAAACCCGAGGCATGTCCGACGACAGCGACACGACCTACGATCAGGACCAGTACGAGGTCCATGTCAGGCTGGCCGCGGGCGAGCTCTGGGGCCGGGAGGCCATCGTGCGGTTCCGCGGGGCGGTCGCCCGCAGGTTCTACCTCACGGAGAAGAGCCGGGCGGACGACCCGTACCACGCGGGGCGGGACGACACGTACTTCACGCTTGCGGGCGGTGTGGAGCTCAGGCTCACGGAGAGAGCCAGCGTCGAGCTCTTCGGCGAGCGGAGAACGCGCGAGGCGCACTCCGACGCTGTGCCGGACATCGGGGCGACGAAGGACTTCGAGGCCTACAGACTGGGGGTCAGGCTCTCAGTGGAAGGGGTGCACTTCCTTGACTGGACGCATAACTGATGGTATAATCAGAAGTAAGCGCCGTCCGGGGTGGTTGGGCCGGGTGGGGGGCGCCGTTGCGCTCTTCGTCGTCGGGGCGATCCTGGCGGTGTTGACCGGGTGCGCGCGCCGAGGAAACCCGGCCGACGGCGGGGACTCGACGGGGTATCGCATCGTAGGGACCGCCGCGATCGCCGGGTACGCCCAGGACGTGAAGGTCGCCGGCGACATGGCCATCATCGCGGCCGGGCAGCAGGGACTCGTCCTGGTGGACGTGGCCGACCCCGCGGCGCCCGGCGTGCTGGGGAGCGGGCCGATCCTCTTCGACGCGAGCGGCTGCGACTACGCGCCGACGGACCGGATGGCCTACGTCACCGACGGGAGCGTGGGAGCGGTCGCGTTCGACGTTCGTGATCCGGCGAGCCCTGTCTACCTGACCTACTGCCAGGGCACCCGCGCCCGCGATCTCGAGATCATCGAGGCCACGCCGGGGCTCCTCCACTACATCTTCGCGGCCGACGGCGAGGGCGGGTTCAGGATCTGGGAGATGCGCTACTACCCCGCGTATCAGGCGTGGTTCGGCAACGGGGTGTACCAGGGCGACACGCAAGGGAGCGCGCGTGGAGTGTGCCTCTACGGAGGCAAGGCGTTTGTGGCGGCCGAGCAGCTCGGGCTCGTGCTGTTCGACGTGACGACCCCGACGAGCGCGGCGCGCCTCGGCGGCGTTGATACCCCAGGCGAGGCGCGGGGCGTGGCCGCCGCGGGGAACTACGCCTATGTGGCGGACTGGCGGGCGGGCGTCCAGGTGGTCGACGTGTCCGACCCGACGGCGCCTGAGATCGTGACGACGATCGAGACGAGAGGCAACGCCGTCACGGCCTTCTGCCGGGACGACATGCTGTACGTGGCCTGCCACACCGGCGGGCTCCAGGTGTTCGACGTGAGCGACCCGCCGGCGCCGACCGCGGCGGGCTCGCTGGCGACGCCGTACGCCAACGCGGTCTTCGTGACCGACACGCACGTGTACATCGCAGACAGGGACTGGGGGCTTGTCATCGCAGAGGAGGAGTGACCGCGCGCCCGTGGCCCGGCGGCCACGGCATCGGGCGGCGGCTTCGGGGGAAGGAGAGAACGGTGAGACCTGGGAACGTCACGCTCGCGCTCTGCATCGTGGTCGCGCTGTCGGCCTCCGCCGCAGCCAGGGAGTGGCTCGAGATCGCCAGCCCGGTCGAGGAGGGACCCGCGGCGCGCGTGCTCGCGTCGGGCGTGGACGGCGTGCGCCTCGAGGTCGAGGTCCCCGGCGTGTTCGTGAACGAGCGACAGGGCGGGCGCCTCGGCGCCGTGGACCTCGCGCTCCCCGGCGCAACGACCATGCAACAGCCCGGTCTTCCTGATCTCCCCGTGCTCTCCTACCTGATCGCGGTTCCCGCGACCGGCGGGGTGGAGCTTGAAGCGCGCGTCATCGGCGAGCGCGTCGTCTCGGGCCTCGATGTCGGGCCGGCGGCGCCCTTCGCCAGGGTGGGCGAGGAGCCGGCGGAGGCGGTCGCCGATCCCGGGTTCTATGGCACGGATGCGGTCTACCCGTCGGTTGTCGCCTCGGTCGGTGAGCCGGCCGTGATGCGGGACCTCAGGCTCGTCCAGGTGCGCGTGTTCCCGGTGCGCTACAACCCGGTGGAGCGCGCGCTCGTCGTCGCGGAGCGTGTCGAGGTGGATCTGCGCTTCACGGGCGGCGAGGGCGCGAACCCCAAGGGGGTCGAGCGTCCGTTCCGCTCGGAGGCCTTCGAGCCTCTCTACAGCAGTCTCGTTCTCAACTACGACAGCCTGCCGCGTGCCGAGGTGAGGCGGGGGACCTATCTCATCATCACGCGCGACGCGTTCGCCGCGTCGATCGCGGAGTTCGTGCAGTGGAAGCAGCGGCGTGGCATCGAGACCGTCGTGGTCCTGCTCTCGCAGATCGGCGCGAACCCCACCGCGGCCGACGTGAAGGCCTTCATCCAGACCGCGTACGACACCTGGGAGAGCCCGCCGGACTACGTGCTGCTCGTGGGCGACACCATGGCGAGCGGGGGCCCGCCCATCCCGTGCTTCTACGTGCAGGGGACGACGATCCTGGATGCGACCGACCACCCGTACGCCGAGCTCGAGGGGGGCGACTACTTCCCGGACGTCATGGTCGGGCGCATGTCGGTCTCGAGCACGACCGAAGCGGTCGTGGCGTGCCTGAAGGTCCTCTCGTACGAGCGCGACTGCGACGCGGCGAACAACGACTGGTACACGCGGTCGCTCGCGGTCGCCGGGAACTACGCCACGGGCGCCCGCATGACCTCGCCGCGCCAGACGGTCCTCAGGATCGGGGAGATGTTCCTTCAGCACGGGTACGCGCAGGTGGACACCATCTTCTACCCGCCCGTGACCTCGTCCGTGCCCATCAGGAACGCCATCAACAGCGGCGTGTCGTTCGTCAACTACCGCGGGTGGGCGAACGCGGACGGGTGGGAGTATCCGGCGTTCTACAGGACCGACATCGACGCGCTGTCGAACGGGAAGATGCTCCCCGTCATGACCAGCATCGTCTGCGGGACCGGGAACTTCGACCGCGGGCCGCAGCCGTGCTTCGGCGAGACGTGGATCCGCTCCGGCACGCCCTCGGCTCTCCGGGGAGGACCGGTCATGACCGGTCCGACCGAGTGGAGGACGTCCACGAAGTGGAACAACGCGATCGATGCCGGCATCTACCAGGGCATCCTGAACGAGGGTCTCGCGCACTTCGGGCAGGCCCTCCTCCGCGGGAAGATGGAGGTCTATCGGAACTTCCCGCTCGACACCGCGCGGGTGCAGGACGTGGAGTTCTACTTCAACGTGTACAACACACTGGGCGACCCCCACCTCCAGCTCCGCACGGCGGCGCCGAAGCAGCTCGTCGTCTCGCACAGCCCGACCGTGGCGCTCGGCGTGAACCGGCTCGTCGTGACTGTCACGGACGCCGAGGGGGCGCCGGTGCCTGAGGCCGAGGTCATCGTCTGGAAGGAGAACGAGTCGTACGAGGTCAGGGCGCTCCGGGGCGCGCGGACGATCTCCGTGCCACTGCTCGCCTCGACGGCCGGGGACGTGCGCGTCACGGTCAACGCCGTCAACTGCAAGCCGTACGTGGGCACGGTGACGGTGGTGCAGCAGGCCACGACGGTCGGGTGGCACGCCCACGCCGTCGACGACGACGCCGTGGCGCCTTCCAGCGGCAACGGTGACGGCGTCGTGAACCCGGGTGAGCGGGTCGAGCTGGCCGTGACGCTCAAGAACTACGGGACCGCGGGCGCGACCGGCGTGACCTGCAAGCTCGTGCCAGTCTCACCGTCGGGTGTCGTCGTGGTTGACGGCAGCGCGTCGTACGGCGCGATCGCGGCCGGGGCCACCGCCCTGGGCGACGCGCCGTTCGTCTTCGACATGCCCGGGGGGATCGCGAACGGCACCGAGCTCCTGTTCTGGCTGTTCGTGCGGACCGCGTCCGAGCAGTCGTGGACGAGCGAGGTGCGGCTGACGGCAGGAGCGCCGCTCCTCGAGTTCGTCGTCGCGGTCGTGGCCGACGGCGGGGACGGTGTGCTCGACCCGGGCGAGTCGGCCACGCTCACCGTCACGCTGGCGAACCGGGGACGGCTGGCCGCGGGCTGGCTCTCCGGAGCCCTCGTCGGGCCGACGAGCGGGCTCTCCGTCACCGACGCCTCCGGGTCGTGGGGGACGATCCCGCCCGAGGGCACCGGATCGAACGCGTCGAACACGTTCTCTGTGAGCGCGGCGTCCGGCGTCGCGATCGGCCACGAGTTCACGATGATCCTCAACCTGTCCGGCCCCGCAGGGCTCTCGCAGTTCGTGACCTTCCCGCTCGTCGTCGGGACGCCGACCTCGAGCACTCCCCTTGGCCCGGACGCCTACGGGTACTTCGCCTACGACAACACCGACGCCGCGTACGGCGAGAAGCCGACCTACTCGTGGGTCGAGATCGACCCGGCCTACGGCGGCTCCGGAACGGACCTCGGGCTTGCGTTCGAGACCATCGTGACCGTGCCGCTGCCCTTCACGTTCAGATACTACGGCCAGGACTTCGCGGACATCTCCGTGTGCTCGAACGGCAACGTCGGGCTCGGCGTTGCGCCCGTGTGGGAGCACCAGCCGAGGAACACGGTCATCCCGTGCCCGCTCGGGCCGGACGCGATGATCGCGCCGTTCTGGGACGAGCTCGTGCCGGCGTACGTGGACTCGCTCGGAAACCCGATCGGCCACGGCGCCGTGCTCACGAAGTACTTCCCGGACGGGCGGTTCGTTGTGGAGTGGAGCCGTGTGGGGACGTTCTACAGCACGGGCGGGGGCTACCAGACCTTTCAACTCATCCTCTACGACCCAGCGCTGCACCCGACGGCCACCGGCGACGGCGAGATCGTCTTCCAGTACCACACGATCGCCGACGTGGAGCCGGAGAACCGGAGCACGGTGGGCATCGAGACGCCGGACCAGTGCGGCGGGCTCCTGTACTCGTTCTTCGGCGTGAGGCCGGCGGCCGCGGCGCCGCTCGCGGCGGGGCGGGCGATCAAGTTCACGACGGACCCGCCGGACCCGTACCCGTCGTCAGGCGTCCCCGACGACGGCTTCGCGGCCGGCAGGGTCGCCATCGATGGCGTGCGGCCGAATCCGTTCAACCCGCGCGCGGTCGTCTCGTATCGGCTGGCGGAGCGGGCGGTCGTCGACCTCGCGGTGTTCGACATCTCCGGCCGACGCGTGACGACGCTGGCGAGCGGCGAGATCGCCGCCGGATCTCACGAGGCGGCGTGGGACGGGACGAACGACCGGGGCGAGGACGCGGCGAGCGGCGTGTACTTCTGCCGCCTCTCCGCGCTCGGCGAGGAACGGTCGTGCAAGATGGTCCTCATGAAGTAGGGAGGCGCGGATGCCGGCGAGAAGAGACTGTCGGGGGAGTGCCGCCGCTCGGCACGCGGCCTGCGCGGTCGCGTGCGTCATGCTGATCGTTGGGGCCGCGCCCGGGCCCGCGCTCGACGACCGGTATCACACGTTCGGGGAGACGGAGGCGGCGCTTGCGGCGGTGGAGGCGGCCTACCCGTCCATCGCGAAGCTCGTGACCCTCGGCACGACGGGTACGGACGCCCTCCCGATCTACGCCCTCAAGATCTCCGACAACGTCGCCGACGACGAGGACGAGCCGGTCGTGCTCTACAACGGCGTGCACCACGCCGAAGAGGTGATGGGCCTTGAGACGTGCCTGTGGATGATCGACGAGCTCACCACCGGGTACGGCGTGAACGACACGATCACCGGGTGGGTGGACGACTGCGAGATCTGGTTCATCCCGCTCTTGAACCCCGATGGGCACAGCGTCGTGACGGCAGGCGTGGACACGACCTGGCGGAAGAACAAGCGCGACAACAACGACAACGGCGTGTTCGACCTCACCTACGACGGCGTGGACCTCAACCAGAACTACGACTGGAACTGGAGCCAGGGTGGGAGCGGAACCCCGGCGAACGAGTACTACCGCGGTCCCGCGCCGTTCTCCGAGCCCGAGAACCGCGTGATCCGCGACTTCTGCCTCGCGGAGAAGCCCGTCTTCGCCGTCAACTACCACAGCCCGAGGAGCTCCGACGGCGACTGCGTGTACTACCCATGGTACTGGCCGGGCTACGGGTTCGCGCCCGACCACGCCGTCATCTACAACGTCGCCGCGGGGCTCGCGTCGCGCACGAAGACCGAGGCGGGCGTGAGCTACACGGCCGTCTACGGCTTCGCCACGAGCGGGCGCGCGCGGAACTGGCAGTACGGCGCGGTCGGGACGATCGGGTTCGACCAGGAGATCCTGAGCAACCTCTGTCAGCCGGCCGGCGCCCGCGTGGACGGCATCTGCAGGAAGGTGGCTCGGGGCGCGCGCTACCTTCTCGACCGCACGCGCGGCCCCGGCATCACCGGACGCGTGACCGACGCCGGGACAGGCGACCCCATCGTGGCGGAGGTCAAGGTCGTCGAACTCGCGTCCGCGCTGCTGCATCCGAGGACCGCCGAGCCGCTCTACGGCCGGTACTGGCGGATGCTCATGCCGGGGACCTACACCGTGCAGTTCTCGAGCCCCGGGTACGACACTCAGACCGTGAGTGGCGTTGTCGTCGGCGCGGCGGGCCTGACCGGAGTGGACTGCGCGCTCGAGGCGTGGGCGGGGGTGCCGGACCACGCGTCGCTGTCGCCGAGGATCACGCGCGTCGCGCCGAACCCGACGGGGCAGGGGACGGCCGTCGAGTTCTCGTCACCGACGACGGGACCGGCGACCGTTGAGATCCGCACCGTGGGCGGCCGCGCGGTCGCCACGCTCACGGCGGACAGGGCACCGGGCGGGTTCGGCAGGGTCCTCTGGGACGGGCGCGGGGCGGACGGCGCCCGCGTCGCAAGCGGCGTGTACCTGGCAAGGCTGCTCACCGACGCGGGGACGGACGAGGCGAAGGTCGTGGTGACGCGATAGCGTCCCCCGCATCGCTCTCCCTGAGCAGCAAGCCACGCGAGGCACCACGCAGTCGCCGGCCCGAGCGCGCAGCCCGGGCCGGCGATGCGTTGTGGGTCTGTCGTGGCGCCCGCCGCACGGACGGGCGGCCGCCCGTGCACTGAGGCCCCCGAGCCCTACCTGATCAGGAGCATCTTCCGGATCCCGACGTCCGTTCCCGCCTCGACCCTGTACAGGTAGACGCCCGCGGCGACATCGCGACCGGACGCGTCGCGCCCGTCCCACAGCGCCGTGTAGCGGCCCGCCGGCAGCTCCTCGTTGACGAGCGTCGCGACCTCACGGCCACCGACCGTGTAGACCGTGAGACTCGTCCTCGCCGGCGCCGGCAGGTCGAACGCGATGGCCGTGCCGCGGCCGAACGGGTTCGGCGCGTTCTGCTTGAGCGCGAACACGAGCGGCACGGGGCCGTCGTGGACGCCGGTCTGCGACAGATCGAGCGTGATGGTCACGATGTCGTACGTGTCGTACCGGCCGCCGGTCGACAGGTGGAGGTCGAACTCCACGAGTTCGCCGGCGGGGGTCGCGCCGACCGCGATCACGAACGGCGAGCCGGCGTTCGTGCCGGTGGCATTGCTCGCGATGTTCCCGAAGGACGAGGTGCCGTTCACGATGCTCACGCCCGGGTCGGACGTCGTGAGGACGCCCGTGACCCCGGAAGCCGTGCCCGTGCCTCCGTTTCTCACCGTGAGGACCAGGTTCACCGTCTCGAGCGGCTCCGCGTGGCCGTCCCCGTCGCCGCCGGGCGGCGCGTCGCCGACCGCCTGCGCGGTCACAGCGAGCCACACGGGTGTCTGCAGTGGCGGCTCCGTCGTGAACTTGATCGCCTGACCGCTCACGATCGGCGCGGAGTTCGGGTCGTAGTACCCGTCGTACGCGTACTGGATCCCGACGGTCTGCGTCGGGTTCTCGATGCCCACGGTCGCCGTGCCGGGCATCGCCGCGACCTTGTACTGGAAGATGATGATGCCGTCCCCGGTCGCGGTCGGGTGGTGCGCCGGGTCGAGCAAGATGAGCTGGAAGGTCTCGGGGTTGCCGGCCCCGTAGTGCGGGATGCCGTCCCACTGGATGATGTACCTGCGGTTTGCGGAGTCGTGCCAGTGGTAGATGTCTCCCGCCCCGCCGAACGTCGTCCCTGGGTTGAGGTCGTCCCAGAGCGGGGCGATCATCGCGTGCGGACCGTAGGCGTCAGGGATCTGGTTGTTGTACCCGCGGCGGTAGTCCTCGACGCCCATGGAGACGAACCCGTTCGAGCAGGTGGAGATCTGCGTGTAGTTCGTCCCGTAGTACTTGAACGTGAAGGGGAGGCTGTACGTCGTGATGGCGTCATCGCTGTCGGTGATGGCGGTGATCTTCGTGCCCGTGCCGACCAGCTCCACCCAGCTGTACACCGGCGCCTGGCCGGTCCACCCGTCACCTGTGTCGTACGCGTAGTAGCCGTAGGCGTCGGGGCCCGTGGGGCCTCCCTCGACCTGACCGGGCAGCGTCAGCGTGAAGGGGATCTCCTGCGCGTACCGGGCCTCGTCGCCTGACGCTGTCAGCGTGAACGAGACCTCATGGCCCTGGAGCGCCCCGGGGCTTGCGCTCACCCTGAACGAGTTGCCCACGGTGCTGGCCGTTCCACCGCCTGCCGCGATCGTCCCGAACGCACCCTCGCCGTCCGTCACCACGACGTACTGGTCGTCGGCGCTGAGCGCGCCGGTGGCGCCGCTCAGGCCCACCGTCCCGTCGTTCCGCAGCGTGACGACAATCCACGCCGTCTCGCCTGGCTCCAGCACGCCGTCGCCGTCGCCCGTTCCGCTGTCGTCAACGACCGTGCTCACGAGCGCAAGGTAGGGGCCGTTGGCCATGATGGCAGCGGATCCCTCGTAGGGGTGGAGGTTGTGCCCCGCGGCGGTGATGTACAGCGTCCCGGCCTGGGGCGCGTTGATGGCGAGCGTGACGAAGCCCTGGTCGTTCGTCTGGCCGACGGTGTAGACGCCCGCGGGGGAGTAGGCGCAGACGGTCGCGCCGTGCACCGGGTTCCCCGAGGACTGCACCTGCACGACGACATTGCTGGCGCCGAGGGGCACGGTCGTCGGATGCGAGACCGACAGCGCCTTCGGCGTGTCGGTCCACATGTCGAGCGCCGGGTCGGCCTGGCAGTTCCACTCCTGGTACTCGGTCTGATTGCCATACGTGACGTAGAGGCGATACTTCCCGTACGCGAGCACAGCGCTGACCGTCCGGATCTTGAGGTTGAACCATGCGTCGAAGATGCCCTGGTCCACGACGCTTCTGAGGTGCGCAACCCCGGTCGCAACGCGCGAAGTCGCAAGGAACCCGACGGCGCCCTTGGGCGCCGCGACCGTCCCCGCGCGCATCCAGGTCTCACATGGGCGAGTGTCGTAGTCCCAGAAGTTCGCGCTTGCGCAGGTGGCGGAGACGACGACCGGGAGCTTGTACCCCGGGTTCGTCTGGTTGGGGTCGCAGTCGAACGGCGTGTACCAGTTCGAGACGCCCTGGCCGCGGTAGTTGAGCACGACGCGGCCGTTGGTCACAGCGGCGTACACGTGGCTCTTGTTCGACCCGTTCCTCTCGAACAGCGTGTCGATCTGCGCGAAGCCCTCGGCCTGGAGGAGGTTGTACGCAAACCAGGTGTCGGCGAAGTAGATGGCATCGGACGCGTCCCAGTCCTCGTTGACGATCAGGCACCCCTTCTTGAACCAGGTCGTGTCGGTCATGTACGGCGTGCGCTGGTAGTTGAGGGTCTTCGCCACGAGGAGGTCGCACTGCGTCACGGTGTCGCACGAGAGCCGGCCCACGTACACGTCAACGAGGTAGTCCGAGCCCGCCAGCTTGGCGTAGAAATCCTCGATGCTGCCCGTTCCCACCGGAAGCTGCTCGTGGTCGCCGACGAGGAGCACGTAGTCCGGGCGGACCTGCCAGCTGTCGTAGGCGTTCTGGAGGTAGGCCTTGATGCTGGCGGCCGTCGAGCCGATGACCGACAGCTTCGCGATCTCGACCTCCATGCCCGAGCGGTGCTTCCACTCGGCGAGCCCCAGAATGCTGGGGTAGTACACGTCCGGTGTGATGATGACGTACTTGCCTCGGCCGTCGTTCTCGTACCCGCGGGTGCGCACGGCGCCGTAGTTCAGCACGAGCGACTCGTAGAGGGGCTCGAACGACCTCGACAGGGGGCGCACATCGGTGAGGACGTTCTCGCCGCCGCGCCCGGAGCAGGTGATCTCGACAACGGCCCTTCTGAGGATGCGTGCCTCGCCTGCGGCAGCGTTGTATTGAAGAGGGTAGACACGCAGCGGCACGACGCGGAGGTCCCTCATGATGGCCGGCTCGCCCACGGTCACGCTCTCGCGGGGAAGGAGCTCGTTGGCGGCGTATGCGGCGGCGTCGAAGGCGACCGGATCGCTCGCGGCGCGGTCAGCAGGCTGCACGGGGACGAGCGACATGCCCGTCCGGGTCTCGTAGGTGGCGTCGAGGATGCGGAACGAGACCTCGCCTTCGGGCTTCACGGCCACAAGGCCACCCGCGACCGCGGTGAGGGGCTGCCCCAGCTCGCCGAACTGCTCCGCGCCTGGGATGCGTGCCACGTCGTAGGCGCGGCCGCCCATGTCGGCCCGCTCGAAGAGGGGCTCGGGGACCACGATCTCGACGACGTTGCGCGCCGTGCCGGACTCGAGGACGCGGAGTTCGAGCGCGGCAGGGGCCTGCGGCGCAGCCGCTGCTTCGGAGGTAGCCGGCGACGGGAGCGCCGCGACGAACGCCAGAAGGGAGAGGGCCAGCCATCTCGGGCTGCGCCGCGGCAAGCACGATCTCAGGACCATTGCGACCTCCTCGGTGCTTCTCGTCTGCGAGGACACGCCCGGAACCCCGGGCCGCCCGCTTGCGGGGCGGCCATCCCGGACCGCGCAGTTCGGCCTATTCCTGTATATGGTCTCACTTTAGCACACTTCGGGGGTGCGCGTCCACCCATTCCCTCGCGATGGCCGTAACACAGCGGGGCCCGCCTTCCGGCGGGCCCCGCTGCAAGACTCAACGCGCTCCCAGGCCAGGGCCGCCTTGCTACCTGAAGAGCGACTTGATGCTGCTCCACGTCCCGTCCTCGACGGGCGTGTCCTCCTCGAGCCGCACGACGAAGGTACCGTCGTTGTTCCCGACGGCGTTGAAGCTGTCGTCCACGAGGAACGCGTAGAGCCACCCCGTCTCGTGGATGCGGAAGGTGATGGTCTCCCCAACGTCCAGGACGTCGATGATCGGATGGCGCCCCGTCCCGTACTCGCGGTAGAACACGCACACGCCGTCGAAGAACCCGTCACCGGAGCCGTTGGTAGAGGCGTCCCCCGTCACGGAAGCCGTGTAGCGCGTCCCCGGAATCAGGATGATCTTTGCCGATCCGAAGTCCTCGAGCCCGAGGCAGTTGAACACGCCGTCCACTGTCAGCTCGAGTCGTTGCTCGCGACCCCCGGGGGTGAGCGTGACGGTCATGCTCCCGAGGTTGTCGGCGACGTCCTTCAGGGTCTTGTCGGCGAGGAATGCGTAGAACCCTGCGGATGTGGCCGTGAATGTGAACTGCTCCGTCTTGGGGAGATACTTGACCATCGGGTGATTCGGCCTCGACTGGTCGTAGTAGTAGCAGAAGACGCCGTCGTACACGGACAGGGAGTTCGGGTTGGCCTGGGCGTTCCCGTCCACGGTGACCGTGTACGTGAGCCCGGGCGTCACCGCCGCGTACGCCCCTCCTGTCTGCATGAGGCCGATGCAGTTCTTGTACGCATCGACGGTCAGTTCCTCGGCGGCCGGGGCGGTCGTTGCGCACATAGCCAGGGTAAGCGCTGCAAGGACCATCAGATACCGGTGGGTCATGAGCCTCAACGCCTCCTTCACGCCGCATCGGACACAGCAGATCGGTCCCGTGCGACCCCGGCGACCGACCACTCGGGCACGTATCAACACCAGCCACTTTACCACACTCTCCTCAATGGGTCAAGCGATTGGGCGGTCAGCCTTGCCCGGTCGTCAGTTCTGTGCTATGCTCAAAGTCCTAGGCTGGTGTCAGAGAGGAGCCGCGACATGAAGAGCGCCGTGCTGAGAGTCCTGCCCGCCCTCGTGGCGGGCATCTGCGTCTCTGGGCTGGTCGTCGACGCCTTCGCCGACCCGCCCGCGTCCTTCGACCTCCGGAACGTCGGCGGGACGAACTACGTCACGTCGGTGAAGAGCCAGTCGGGGGGAACCTGCTGGACCCACGGAGCCATGGCGGCGATCGAGGGGAACCTCCTCATGACCGGGGCGTGGGCCGCGGCGGGGGAGACAGGCGAACCCAACCTGGCCGAGTACCACCTCGACTGGTGGAACGGCTTCAACCAGCACAACAACGACGACACCGTCCCGCCCACGGGCGGCGGCCTCATCGTGCACGAGGGCGGCGACTACATGGTGACGACGGCGTACCTCAGCCGGTGCGAGGGCGCCGTGCGGGACGTCGACGGGCAGTCGTACTCGACGCCGCCCCTCCGCAGCGCTCCCGGCTATCACTACTACTACCCCCGCCGGGTCGAGTGGCTCGTCGCCGGTCCCGACCTCTCGAACATCAACGCCATCAAGCAGGCCGTCATGACCTACGGCGTGCTCGGGACCTGCATGTGCTACGACTCATCGTTCATCAGCGGCTACATCCACTACCAGCCGCCCTCGAGCGAGCTTCTCCCGAATCACGCCGTGGCCATCATCGGCTGGAACGACGCGAAGGTCACGCAGGCGCCTCAGGGCCCCGGCGCGTGGCTCGTGAAGAACAGCTGGGGGGCGAGCTGGGGGTTCTCCGGGTACTTCTGGATCTCCTACTACGACAAGTGGGCGTGCCAGGAGCCGCAGATGGGCGCGGTCTCGTTCCAGGACGTCGAGCCCCTTTCGTACCAGCACGTGTACTACCACGACTACCACGGGTGGCGCGACACCATGCCGGGGACGACGGAGGCCATGAACGCGTTCACCGCCGGGCGCGATGAGCTGCTCAAGGCCGTGAGCTTCTTCGTCGCCGACGAGGACGTCACGTACGCGGTCAGGATCTACGGGAGGTTCGAGGGAGGCGAGCTCCTCGACGAGCTCGCGAGCGCGACCGGCGTGCTCGCGCACGTGGGATTCGAGACGGTCGATCTTCCGTCGCCTGTCCTTCTCAGGCAGGGGGACGACTTCTTCGTGTACCTGTCCCTCTCGCACGGCGGCATGCCGTACGACAGGACGTCGGATGTCCCCGTGCTTCTTGGGGCCAGCTACCGCACGATCGTCGAGTCATCGGCGAGGCCGGGCGAGAGCTTCTACAGGAGCGGCTCCGTGTGGAACGACTTCTACTACTACGACGACGGCGCCTGGACGGGGACGGGCAACTTCTGCATGAAGGCGCTCACGGTCGACGCGGGGCTGTCGGTCACGCCGACCTCGGGCGCGACGTTCGACGGGCCGGTCGGCGGGCCGTTCGGTCCGGCAGGCGTCGACTACGAGATCGCCTACGGGGGCGGCGCCGTGAGCTACGAGGTCACGGTGGACCCGTGGATCCCGTGGATCACGCTGTCAGGGCAGACCTCCGGGACCCTCGTGCCGGGCGTGCCCGCAACCGTGACGGTCGCGGTCAACGAGAACGCCGCCCTGCTTCCGGCTGGCGGGCACATCGCGACCGTGCGCTTCACGGACCTCACGAGCCACATCGGCGATACGTCACGGGAGGTGCTGCTCGTTGTCGGGGGCGCGGCCCTGCAGTACGAGTGGAACCTCGACACCGATCCGGGCTGGGCGACCGAAGGCCAGTGGGCGCGGGGCGTTCCCACGGGCGGCGGCGGGCAGTACGGCGGCCCCGATCCGACGAGCGGCCACACCGGCTCGAACGTGTACGGCTACAACCTCGCGGGTGACTACCCCAACAGCATGCCCGAGTATCATCTGACGAGCACGCCCATCGACATGACGGGCCTGCGCGGCGCGCGGCTCAGGTTCTGGCGGTGGCTCGGCGTCGAGCGCGGGATCTACGACCACGCGTACGTCCGCGTGAGCGCCGACGGCACGAACTGGACCACGGTCTGGGAGAACCCGTCGAACGTGTCGATCGAGGATACCTCGTGGCACCTGATGGACCTCGACATCTCGGCGGTCGCCGACGGGCAGCCCTCGGTCTATCTCCGGTGGACCATGGGGACGACAGACGCCGGCTGGCGGTACTGCGGCTGGAACATCGACGACATCCAGGTCGTGGCCGTCGCCGAGGTGCCCGCCGGGATCGACGACGCGGGCGCGCTCACGCGGCTCGTGCTGCACCCCGCACGCCCCAATCCCTTCAACCCCGCGACGACGATCTCGTTCGCGCTGCCGGACGCCGGCCAGGTCGACCTGGCGGTATTCGATGTGAGCGGCCGCCGCGTGGCGACGCTCGCAGACGGGTTCCTGTCCGCCGGCCCGCACAGAGTCGTGTGGGATGGAACCGACGCCCGCGGGCTGGCCGTGGGATCCGGCGTCTACTTCGTGCGGCTCGAGGCGGACGGAAGCGCGGCGACGAGGAAGATGCTGCTTCTGAAGTAGTATCACCAGATTCGCAGTTGTTGATGAGGCGGGTGGAGCCGGACCCTGCGGGGTTCGGGCTTCGCCCGCCTCTTGTTTTGCGTGGTTGGAGTTGGGGGTGTAGAAG
>VGIX01000028.1 GCA_016867725.1 Candidatus Effluviviaceae Genus I sp. | reverse complement strand
CGGCGCTCAGGGAGGCGGGGGCGGACGACGCGCTCGTCGGGACGGTGCGCGGCCTCCTCGAGCGCTGCGACCTTGGCCGGTTCGCCGGGGGCGCGGCGGAGGTCGAGGGCGGGCGGCTCGTCGACGAGGCCGAGTCGTGTCTGCGGGCGATCGAGAGACTCCCGGTCAAGAGGGGACGATGAGGACGTTTGGAGCGGCGCTTGCGGGCGCCGTCGTCGCGGTCGCGCTCGTCGCGGCGACGGCCGCCGCGCAGACCGGCGGGGCGGGCCTCGTGTCCGCGGTCGGCGACGACCCCGAGGCGGCCACGCGCCTCTTCGAGCGCGCGAACGCGCTCTACGCGGTGGGCTCGTTCGACGAGGCCGCGACGCTCTACGAGCAGATCGTGGAGGGCGGTTTCGAGAACGCCGACGTGCACTACAACCTCGGCAACGCGAGCTTCAAGAGCGGGTGGGTCGGCCGGGCCGTTCTGTCGTACCTCCGCGCGCTCAGGCTCGAGCCGGGACACAGGGACGCGGCGACGAACCTCGCGTTCGTGCGGGAGCGGCTTGCGGACCGGCACACGACGGCGTCGGAGAGCGCGCTGGCCGACGCGGTGGAGCGCGCGTACCGGGCGCTCCCGTCCACCACGCTCGCCGTGGTGGCGAGCGCCGTGTACTTCGCGCTCGCGCTCACGCTCGTCGTCGCGGCCCTGCGCGGCGGGTTCGGGCCGTGGACGGCGCGCGCGGCGTGGGCGCTCGGCGTCGCGCTCGCGCTGCTCGCGGGCACGGCGGCGGTCAAGGAGCACCGCGCGCGGTCGCTCCGCGAGGCCGTCGTGCTGGCGCGCGAGGTCGCGGGGCGCACGGGCCCCGGCGACGACTTCGTCATCGAGTTCAGGCTGCACGAGGGCACGACCGTCCGGCTGCGCGAGCGCCGCGGCGACTGGGCGCGCGTCGCGGTCGCGGGCACGGACCTCGAGGGATGGGTGCCCGGGTCCTCGATCGAGAGCGTCGAGTAGGAGGTCGTCAGGCATGCGCGTTCCTCCGAGGGTCGGCGTGGCGGGCGTCACGGGCGCGGTCGGGCTCGAGATGCTCGCCGTGCTCGAGCAGCGGTCGTTCCCGATGGCGCTGGTCCGCGCGATGGCGTCGGGGCAGGGAAGCGGGCGCACCGTGCGCTTCGCGGGGGCGGACCTCCCGGTGGAGAAGCTCACCGCCGAGGCGCTCGCGGAGTTGGACATCGTGCTCTTCGCCACCGGCGCCGAGGTCTCGAGGGAGTTCGCGCCGGCGGCCGCGAGGGCGGGCGCGGTCGCCATCGACAACAGCAAGGCCTTCAGGATGGACCCGGCCGTGCCGCTCGTCGTGCCGGAGGTGAACCCGGGCGCGGTCCGCGGGCACGCGGGCATCATCGCGAACCCCAACTGCTCGACCATCCAGATGGTGCTGCCTCTCCGTCCCATCCACGAGGCGGGGACGCTCACGCGCGTCGTCGTCGCGACGTACCAGTCCGTCTCGGGGACCGGGCTTGCGGCGATGCGCGAGCTCTCGGAGCAGTCGAGCGCGGTCCTCTCCGGGGCGCCGGTCGCGCGCGCAGTCTATCCGAAGCAGATCGGCTTCAACTGCATCCCGCACATCGACGACTTCGACGCATGCGGCGACGCGCTCGAGGAGACGAAGATGGTCCTCGAGACGAGGAAGATCATGGGGCTTCCCGACCTGCCGGTGGCGGCGACCTGCGTGCGCGTGCCGGTCTTCCGGTCGCACGCGCTCGCCCTCAACGTGGAGACCGAGCGGGACGTGACGCCGGACGACGCGCGCGCGCTCCTGAGACGGGCCCCGGGTGTCCGCGTCGTGGACGACCCGGCGGCCGCGGCGTACCCGACGCAGGTGGACGCGGCGGCGACCGACGAGGTGTGGGTCGGGCGCGTCCGGCGCGACCCGTCCGTGCCGCACGGGCTGTGGATGTGGGTCGTGGCCGACAACCTCCGCAAAGGGGCGGCCCTGAACGCGGTGCAGATCGCGGAGCTTCTCATCGGTGAGCCTGCTCAGTGAGTTCGCCCTCGGAAGG
This sequence comes from Candidatus Effluviviaceae Genus I sp., assembly GCA_016867725.1. Classification (NCBI taxonomy): domain Bacteria; phylum Candidatus Effluviviacota; family Candidatus Effluviviaceae; species Candidatus Effluviviaceae Genus I sp. Next base: position 20,477 of record VGIX01000028.1, on the reverse strand, counting down.
TACTACGCGACGGACTCGCCCGTCCACGCGCTCGACCCGCGCGTGAAGATGGTCGGGGCGCTCGGCGTGCTCGGCTGCGCGATCGCCACGCAGGACGCGGCGGCGTACCTCTTTCTCACGGCGGCGATCGCGGCCGTCGCGACGGCCGCGCGGCTCCGACCGGCGTTCCTTCTCAGAAACCTCGCGTCGCTCCGCTGGCTCGTCGTGATCGTGTTCGCCGTTCACGGGTTCTTCACGCCGGGGACGCCGGTCTTCGAGGCGCTCCCGCGTTTCACGCGCGAGGGCGCCGCGCTCGGCGGGATCTTCGCGTGGCGCATCGCGCTCATGGTGTCGAGCGCGACGGTCCTCACCGCGACGACGTCGCCGGTCGAGCTGGGGGACGGGCTCGAGCGGCTGCTCGGGCCGCTCGGCAGGGTCGGCGTGCCGGTGCACGAGATCGCGATGATCTCCGTCATCGCGCTCAGGTTCGTGCCGACGCTCATGGACGAGACGACGAGGATCATCAAGGCGCAGATCGGGCGGGGCGCGAGCTTCGACGGAGGGCTCGTGGCGCGCGCGAAGAGCGCGGTCCCGATCGTCGTGCCGCTCTTCGCGAGCGCGTTGCACCGGGCGGACGATCTCGCGCTCGCGATGGACGCCCGCTGCTACCGCGGCGCGGCGGGGCGCACGAGGTACATCGAGCTTCGGCTCGGGGGACGCGACGCGGTCGGGCTCGCCGCCGTGGCGCTCATCGTCCTATGCACGATCGTCATCTCAAGCTCACGCTAGCCTACGACGGCACGGACTTCGCCGGCTGGCAGGTGCAGCCGGGCGAGCGCACCGTTCAGGGCGCGCTCGAGGCCGCGTTCGCCGACCTCGCCGGGGAGCCGGTCGCCGTGACGGGCGCCGGGCGCACCGACGCGGGCGTCCACGCGCTCGGGCAGGTCGCGCACGCCGAGACGACGCTCGCGCTTCCGCCGGCCGCCATCGCCGGCGCGCTCAACAGCCGGCTTCAGGACGACGTGCTCGTGACGGGGGTCGAGGAGGCGCCGCAGGGCTTCCACGCCCGGTACAGCGCCGTGTCGAGACGATAGACGCTCGCGCTTCCGCCGGCCGCCATCGCCGGCGCGCTCAACAGCCGGCTTCAGGACGACGTGCTCGTGACGGGGGTCGAGGAGGCGCCGCAGGGCTTCCACGCCCGGTACAGCGCTGTGTCGAGACGATACCTCTACCTCATCGGCCTGTCGCCGAGCCCGCTCTGGCGCCGCCGCCGCTGGCACGTGTCGTACGCCCTGGACCGACATGCGATGGCCGAGGCCGCGGCGCGCCTCGAGGGAGAACGCGACTTCTCGACTTTCGCGCTGTCCGGGAGCGAGCCCAACCATCACCGTTGCCGCGTGATGTCCGTTTCGCTAGAATGGGAGCCGCGGTACGGCGGGATGCTCCTCTTCAGCATCGAGGCCGACCGCTTTCTGCGAGGGATGGTCCGTTCGATCGTCGGGACCCTCGTCGAGGTCGGGCGGGGGAGGACGACACCCGAGGACGTGGAGACGGTCCTCGCGGCGCTCGACAGGAGCGCGGCGGGGCCGACCGCGCCACCGTGGGGTCTCTATCTCGAGCGGGTGACCTACTGACGAGGAGGTGCCGTCTTGAAGATCTTCCTGGACACGGCGAACATCCAGCACATCAAGGAAGCGGCGTCGCTCGGCCTCGTCGACGGCGTCACGACGAACCCCACGCTGATCGCCCGCGAGCAAGGGCAGTTCGAGGACATCGTTCGCCAGATCTGCGAGCTCGTGCACGGCCCCGTGAGCGCGGAGGTCGTGAGCACGGACGCGGCGGGCATGGTCGAAGAGGCGAAGAAGCTCGCGCGCATCCACGACAACGTCGTCGTGAAGGTCCCGATGATCAAGGAAGGCGTGAAGGCGATCTGGGAGCTGGCGGAGATCGGCATCCGGACGAACTGCACGCTCGTGTTCTCCTCCAACCAGGCCCTCCTCGCCGCGAAGGCGGGCGCGACCTTCGTGAGCCCGTTCATCGGCCGGCTCGACGACGCCGGGCACATCGGCATGGACGTCGTGCGCGAGATCCTCACCATCTACGACAACTACGGGTACGACACCGAGGTCATCGTGGCGAGCGTCAGGCATCCGCTCCATGTCGTGGAGTCCGCGCTGGCCGGCGCGGACATCGTGACGATCCCCTACGACGTGTTCGAGAAGATGTTCAAGCACCCGTTCACCGACAAGGGGCTGGCCGCCTTCCTCGCGGACTGGGAGAAGACGAAGGGCCGCTAGCGTGAACGGCAGGGCGCCCACCTACGTCCTCATCGCGCTCGTCTGCGCGCTGACCGGCGTCACCGTCGGCCTGTGGATCAGCACGCACCGCGGGGGCGAACGGACCCCGACCGCGGCGCCGGCCGACAGCACGGCGCCGGGCGTTCCGGTGTCGGAGACGGAGGCGCTCTACGAGTCCCGTCGCACGGCGATCGTGCGCGCGGCCGAGGTCGCGGGGCCGGCCACGGTCTCCATCAGCGCCGTGCAGCGACAGGTCGTCCGCACGAGCCCGTTTCCTCACAACGAGTTCTTCGAGCGGTTCTTCCGAGGTTCCTTCCCCGACAGGACCTACGAGCGGCGCTACCAGTCGTTCGGTTCGGGCGTCATCATCGACGGGGACGGGTACATCGTCACGAACGACCACGTCGTCCGCAGCGCCGTCGAGGTGAAGGTGTCGCTCACGGACGGGCGCGAGTTCGAGGGGCGCGTGCTCGGGGGCGACGCGCGCTACGACATCGCCGTCCTCAAGGTCGATGGGGAGCGGCTCCCGGTCGCCACGTTCGGCAACTCCGACGACGTGATGATCGGGGAGTGGGCGATCGCCATCGGGAACCCGTTCGGCTACCTCCTGAACGACCGGCAGCCGACCGTGACCGCCGGCGTCGTGAGCGCCCTCCACCGCGACGTCCTCGCGGAGCCCCAGACGGGCGCGGTCTACAAGGACATGATCCAGACCGACGCCGCCATCAACCCGGGGAACTCGGGCGGACCGCTCGTGAACGGGCGCGGCGAGGTCATCGGCATCAACTCGTTCATCTTCACCTCGAGCGGCGGCTCGGAGGGGCTCGGGTTCGCCATCCCGGTCAACGTCGTGCGCGAGATCGTCAACGAGCTCATCCGCTACGGGCGGGTGCGCGACGTGTGGGTGGGCATCGGGGTCCAGGACGTGGGCGCGGCGCGCGGCAAGGGGCGGCTCTCCGGCGCGCTCGTGTCGTTCGTCGAGCCGGGCAGCCCCGCGGAGCGCGCGGGCGTGCGCGTCGGCGACGTCATCGTCGCGGTCGAGGGCAAGGAGGTCGCGAGCGTCCGCGAGGCGCGGCGCGCGATCTTCGGCGCGCGCGTCGGCGACGTGGTCTCGCTCACGGTCGTGAGGAACGGCTCGCGCAGGGTGCACGACCTCAAGCTCGAGGAGGCCCCGAGGTGAGTTCCTCCCGGGCGGCCGCCGCTTCCATCCCGGTTCTCTCCGCCGACGATGCCTCGCTGGCCCGCGCCCTCTCCGGGGCGGGCATCACGCTCACGCTCGACGAGGCGCGGAAGGTCGCGGCGCTCCTGGGCCGGGACCCCACCGTCGTCGAGGCCCACATCTTCAACACGATGTGGAGCGAGCACTGCTCCTACAAGAGCAGCCGGAAGGTGCTCGGCGCGCATCTCCCCACGAGCGCGTCGAACGTCGTGCTTGGCCCGGGCGAGGACGCGGGCATCGTGCGGTTGTGCGAGGCCGGCGGGACGTCGTGGTGTCTGGTCGTCGCGCACGAGAGCCACAACCACCCCTCGCAGATCGTCCCGAACGAGGGCGCGGCGACCGGCATCGGCGGCATCGTGCGCGACGTGTACTGCATGGGCGCCGACGTGGTCGGCGTGCTCGACGCGCTCCGGTTCGGCGACCCCGCGGGCCCGAACGCGGAGCGGACGCGCGAGATCGTCCACGGCGTGGTCGAGGGCATCTGGCAGTACGGAAACGCGCTCGGGGTCCCGAACCTGGGGGGCGACGTCTTCTTCGACCGCTCGTTCGACGAGAACTGCCTGGTGAACGTGATCGCGCTCGGGGTCGTCGAGGAGGCGGCCGTCGTGCGGAGCCGCGTTCCCGTCGAGGCCCGCGACGCGCCGTACGACGTGATCCTCGTCGGCAAGCCCACGGACCCGTCGGGGTTCGGCGGCGCGACCTTCGCCTCGCGCGTCCTCGACGAGGAGCGCGCGCTCGGCGACAAGTACGCCGTGCAGGTGCCCGACCCGTTCCTGAAGAGGATGCTCGCCGTGGCGACGGCAGAGGCGCTGGCCCTCGCGCGCGAGCGCGGCGCGGCCATCGGCTACAAGGACCTGGGCGCGGGCGGCATCGCGTGCGCGACGTCGGAGCTCGGAGCGGCGGCCGGCGTCGGCATGCGCGTGGACCTCTCTCGCGTGCCCGTCGCGGAGGACGGGCTTGCGCCCGAGGTCATCGCGTGCTCGGAGACGCAGGAACGCTACTGCCTCGTCGTGCCGCGCGGGCTCTCGCCTGACGTGCTTCGCATCTACAACGAGCGGTTCGAGCTGCCCGAGCTCTGCCACGGGGCGCGGGCGGCGGTCATCGGGGAGGTGATCCCCGAGCCGAGATACGTGCTCGTCCACGAGGGCTCGGTCGTGTGCGACGCGAGCACCGAGGAGATCACGACGGGCATCTCGTACGACCGCCAGGCGCGGGCGAGGCAGCGCACGCTCACCGAGCGGCCGGTGCCGGACGACCTCGATCTCGGCGCCGCGCTCGTCCGGGTGCTGGGCTCGCCGAACGTGGCGTCGCGGGAGCACGTGTACCGGCACTACGAGAGCGAGGTGAAGGGCAACACGCTCGTGAGGCCGGGCGAGGCGGACGCGTGCGTCATCGCGCCGGTGCCGGGCTCCGACGTGGGCGTCGCGGTCGCGGTGGGCGGGTGCGCCTCCATGGGTGCCCTCGACGCGTACGAGGCGGGCGCCGCGGCGGTCGCGGAGGCCGTGCGGAACGTCGCGGCCGCCGGCGCGGAGCCGCTGGCCATCACGGACTGCCTGAACTTCGGGAACCCCGAGGTGCCGGAGGTCTTCCACGACTTCGTCGAGACCGTCCGCGGCATCGGCGACGCCGCGCGGGGGATCGGGCTCAAGGACCGCGACGAGCCGCTCCCGGTGATCTCGGGGAACGTGAGCTTCTACAACCAGTCCTCGACCGGGAGCGCCGTGGTGCCGTCGCCGGTCGTCTGCTGCGTCGGGCGGCTCGACGACTGCGCGCGACACCTCACGGCCGGGTTCAAGGCGGCGGGGAGCGCGCTCTACCTCGTCGGCGAGCGGGCGGGCGGGCTCGGCGCGTCGGAGTTCGCGCGCGCCGTGCTCGAGTCGGCCGGCGGCGCGCCCGCGCGCGTTGCGCCGCGCGAGGAGCGCGCGATGGCGGCCGCCGTCACCGATCTGGCCGCAGCGGGCCTCGCGCTCTCGTGCCACGACATCTCGGACGGGGGGCTCGGCGTCGCGGTCGCGGAGATGATGCTGACGGCCGCGCCGGGCGCGGCGCTGGGGGCGCGGATGGACCTCCGCGCGGCGAGCGGGGCGGGAGAGGGAACGGGCGGGGAGGCGCTCAGCGCGCCGGAGGCCGCAAGGAGGCTCTTCTGCGAGCGCGGAGGATACGTGCTCGAGATCGAGCCGCGTTCCGAGGACGCCGCGCGGGGGGTGCTCGAGCGGCGGGGCGCGTGGTGCGCCCGCGTCGGCGTCGTGACGGCCGACGCGTCGCTCGTCATCACGGGCGCGGGACCGAGGGACATCGCGCTTCCGATGGCGGCGCTTGCGCGCGCGTGGTCGCGCGGCGCCACGGAGGTGATGCTGTGAGCTTCTCGCGCGGAGCGGCGGGGGATGGGCGCGGCGGCGCGTGCGCGGCCGGCGTGCGCGTGGCCGTCGTGCGGTTCCCCGGCGTGAACTGCGAGGAGGAGACGCGGCGCGCCGTGCTGGACGCGGGCGCCGCGTGCGACATCGTCATGTGGAACGAGCCCGACGGCGTGCTCGGGGCGTACGACGCCTACGTGCTGCCCGGCGGGTTCTCGTATCAGGACCGCGTGCGCGCGGGCGCGATCGCTGCGAAGGACAGAGTGGTGGGGTGCCTCGCCGAGCAGGCGGCGGCGGGGAAGCCCGTGCTCGGCATCTGCAACGGCGCGCAGATCCTCGTGGAGGCGGGTCTGGTGCCGGGACTCACGCCCGGGCGCGTCGAGATGGCGCTCGCGCGGAACGCCATGCCGGACCGCGACGGGTACTACACCCGGTGGACGCACCTGCGCGTCGAGAGCGCGTGTTCGGCGGCGAGCCTTGCGCTCGCGCCGGGCGACGTCGTGCCGGTGCCGGTCGCGCACGCGGAAGGCCGCTTCGTGAGCGCGACGCCCGGGCTCGTCGAGGAGCTCTTCGCGCGCGGGCTGGCCGTGATGACCTACGCGACGCCGGACGGCGCGAGGGCCGAGCGCTTTCCCGACGTCCCGAACGGGTCAGCGATGGCGCTCGCCGCGGTGTCGAACCCGGCGGGCAACGTCGTGGCGATGATGCCGCACCCTGAGCGCGCGGTGCGGCTCGGGCACGTGCCCGCGAACCTCGCGGGCACGTGGGGCAAGCGGCGCAGGGCGGCGCGCACGGCGGTCGCCGCGCGCGAGCCAGGGCCGGGCGCACCGGTCGTGCGGTCGCTGGTCGAGTTCGCGGCGCGAGCGCGCGTGCGCTAGGGGCGTAGGCCGGCGGTGTGTTCCGCCGCGGCTCAGACATGCAGCGAGGACGCTGAACTCGCCGCCGGCGGAACCACACCGCCGGCCCAGGCCTGCGATCCGCGCAGCCCGGAACCGAGGAACCCATGCCGACGCACACGATCGTCCTGACGGTGGCGCTCAAGATCCCGGACAACGAGGCGCGGTCGGCGCTCGAGGCCCTGCGGGTGAAGATGGGGCTGGCCGACGACGTGATCGGCCTCGCCCGCGAGGACGTCTGGGAGCTCGACGTTGACGCCGCGACGGCGGAGGACGCCCTTGCGGCCGCGGCGCGCCTCGTGGCGGCCACGAACCTCTTTGCGAACCCGAACAAGCACAGGTATGCGCTGGCGGACGCCGGTGTGCCCGCCGATCGCGCGCGCCGCGCGTGCGGCGATCTCTCGCCGGACGAGGCCGCGGTGCTCGTGGCGGAGCGCGGCGATGCGGCCGGCGCGTCCGCGCTGAGAGCCGTTCGCCGCGCCGGCGAGCGCTCCGTCACGGCGGTCCGGCGCTTCGCCCGCTGGCGGGTGAGGTTCGCACAGCCGCTCTCGCCCGTGCGACCGGGGCTCTCCGAACTCATCAGGAGGATCGCGGTCACCGAGAGCCGCGGCGAGGGCCTTCTGTCGAATCCGCACTTCCAGACGGCGCACGCTGTGCTGCCCTGGGGCGAGGAAAGGACCTTGGTGGCCTAGGGCGACCGTGGTAGACTCACCGAGGTTTCGCGGTGTTCGCGCCCCCCCGGGGCCCCCGCCCGCGCGGAGGACGCTCCGGAGGCTCAGGCGGCGCGGCCCTGCCCACCCGGACGCCCTTCGGCAAGGAGGGATGAGTGCCCAGGATCGAGATCGACGTGGAGCGGTGCAAGGGCTGCGGATACTGCCTTGAGGCCTGCCCGCAGCACATCATCCGCCTCGCCGAGAACTTCAACAGCATGGGGTATCACCCCGCGGAGTGCCTCGACCCGGCGAAGTGCACGGGCTGCACGTTCTGCGCCATCGTGTGCCCCGACGTCGCCATCGAGGTGTTCAAGTAGCGACCCGTCCTCTTCGAAGGAGCTCGAAGGATGGAACAGAAGGTCCTGATGAAGGGCAACGAGGCGATCGGCGAGGCCGCCGTGCGCGCGGGCTGCATGACCTACTTCGGCTATCCGATCACGCCGCAGAACGAGCTCACCGCCTACATGTCGGTGCGGATGCTCGAGGAAGGGCGCGTCTTCATCCAGACCGAGAGCGAGATCGCGGCCATCAACATGTGCTACGGCGCGGCGGCGGTGGGGGCCCGGTGCATGACGTCCTCCTCGGGGCCGGGCATCAGCCTCAAGCAGGAAGGCGTCTCGTACATGGCGAGCGCGGAGCTCCCCGTGTTCTACGTCAACGTGTGCCGCGGCGGTCCGGGTCTCGGCAACATCTCGCCCGCGCAGTCCGACTACTTCCAGGCGACGCGGGGCGGCGGGCACGGCGACTACCGCGTCATCTGCTTCGGGCCGGCTGACGTCCAGGAGCTGTACGACTACACCATGCTCGGGTTCGACCTCGCCGACAAGTACAGGACCCCTGCGATGATCCTCGCGGACGGCATCCTGGGCCAGATGATGGAGCCGCTCGTGCTGCGCGAGTACAGGCCGCTCCCGGGTCTCCCGTCGAAGCAGCCCTGGCGCCTGGGCGACCCGTCCACCAAGGACCCCATCCTCATCACGAGCCTCATCCTCAACCCGGCGCTCATGGAGCAGCAGAACTTCGTCCTCCAGAAGAAGTACGAGACCATCATGCGCGACGAGGTCCGCTTCGAAGAGGTGAGCTGCGGGGACGCGGACATCGTCCTCGTCGCCTACGGCACCGCGTCGCGGATCTGCCGGTCGGTCCTGGAGACTGCGCGCGCGGAGGGCATCAAGGTCGGGCTCTTCCGGCCCATCACCCTCTGGCCGTATCCCTTCGAGCAGCTCGGCAGGCTTGCAGAGCGGACGAAGGAGTTCCTCGTCGTTGAGATGAGCCTGGGGCAGATGTGGGAGGACGCGCGGCTCGCCATCTGCGGGCGCGGCCGCGTCCACCTGCATGGCAGGACGGCCGGGGGCATCCCGCAGGAGGGTGAGATCGTCGAGCAGATGCGGAAGATCCTGGCGTCGAAGGGCGCGGAGATCTTCCGGAACTTCTAGGAGGGCTGACCCGTGGAGAGAGTCTTCGGGATGGTCCGTTCCATGAAGCCCGAGCGGACGAAGTACTGCCCGGGCTGCGGCCACGGGATCATCCACCGGCTGGTGGCGGAGGTCGTGGACGAGTTCGGGCTCCGGGAGCGCGCGATCGGCATCGCCCCGGTGGGGTGCTCGGTGCTGGCGGACCTCTACTGGAACTTCGACGTGGTCTCGGCGGCGCACGGGCGGGCGGCGGCGGTGGCGACGGGGATAACGCGGGCGAACCCCGACTGCTTCGTCCTCAGCTATCAGGGGGACGGGGACCTTGCGGCCATCGGGACGGCCGAGACGATCCACGCGGCGAACAGGGGCGAGAAGTTCGTCACGGTGTTCGTGAACAACGCCATCTACGGGATGACCGGCGGGCAGATGGCGCCGACAACGCTCATCGGGCAGCCGGCGACGACCTGCCAGCTGGGCCGGGACCCGGCGATCGCGGGCTACCCGATCCGCGTGTGTGAGCTGCTGCAGACCCTCGGGGGCGTGGCGTACCTCGCGCGCGGGTCGGTGGACACGCCGAAGAACGTGCTGGCGGCAAAGCGGCACCTCAAGAAGGCGTTCCAGCTGGCGCTGGACAAGCGCGGCTACTGCCTCGTCGAGATCCTCTCGCCCTGCCCGACGAACTGGGGCATGACGCCGCCCCAGGCCATCGCGTGGCTGCGGGAGAACATGCTGACCTACTATCCGCTCGGCGTCTTCAAGGACGTGAGTGCGGAGGAGAAGAGGGCATGACCCAGAAGATCAGGTGCTCCGGGTTCGGCGGGCAGGGGATCGTCCTCATGGGCAAGCTCCTTGCGCAGGCGGCGATGGACGAGGGGCGGCACACGACGTTCTTCCCGCAGTACGGGGCCGAGATGCGGGGGGGCACGGCGAACTGCTCGGTCGTCGTGTCCGACCACGCCATCGCCTCGCCGATGGTCGATGAGCCCGACGTGGTCCTCATCATGAACGGCCCGTCGCTGGACAAGTTCGAGCCGATGGTCAAGCCGGGCGGGTGGATCCTCTACAACACGTCGCTGATCGAGAGGAAGGTCAAGCGCACGGACGTGAGGACGTTCGAGGTCCGCGCCAACAACATCGCCGAGGAGGTCGGAAGCGCGAAGACCGCCAACATGGTCATGCTCGGCGCGTTCTGCAGGCGGATCGGGACGGTGAAGCTCGAGTCCCTCCTCGCCGCGCTGGACGGTCAGCTCGAGGGCAAGAGCGAGAAGATCATGGACCTCAACCGCGAGGCGATGAAGCGCGGCGCCCAGCTTGCCGGATAGGCTGCCAGGCCGCGCGCCGATGCCGCGCCGCGCGGCCCGTCGCGGCCGCGGGCCCGGGGCCGCGCCTGCCGGTCGGGCCGACACGATGAGCGAACTCTGGACCAGGCTTGACCGCGACGTCCTTCCGCTGGTCGCGCGACCGAGCCGGTACGTCGGTGGAGAGAGGAACGCGACGCTCAAGGACGACGAGAGCGTCGCGGTCCGTTTTCTGCTCGCGTTTCCGGACGTGTACGAGATCGGCATGTCCCACCTCGGCCTCCGGGTGCTCTACGACATCCTGAACAGGCGGCCGGAGGTCGCGGCGGAGCGGGTCTTCGCGCCGTGGCCGGACATGGAAGCGCGGATGCGCGCGTCGGACATCCCGCTCTTCTCGCTCGAGACCACGAGACCCGCGCGCGAGTTCGACGTCGTGGGCTTCACGCTGCAGTACGAGCTCCACCACACGAACGTGCTCACCATGCTCGACCTCGCCGGCGTGCCGCTCCGCGCGGCGGACCGTCGCGAGGGCGACCCGCTCGTCGTCGGGGGCGGGCCGGCGTCGTTCAACCCGGAGCCGCTGGCGGACTTCTTCGACCTCTTCGTCGTCGGCGACGGGGAGACGGCGGTGCTGGAACTTGCCGACCTCGTGCTCGCGGCGCTGCGGGACGGCGCGGCGCGTGCGGAGACGCTGCGTCGCGCGGCGGGCGTCCGGGGCATCTACGTTCCGTCGCTCTACGCCGAGAGGCGCGAGGGCGGGCGGTACGCGGGCACCGTGCCGATCGACGCGGCGGCGCCTCCCGTCGTCGCGCGGCGCGTCGAGCCCACGCTCGGCCCGGGGAGCCACCCGGCGCGCCCGATCGTGCCCATCACGGAGGCGACGCACGACCGGCTCGCGCTCGAGATCATGCGCGGCTGCACGCGCGGGTGCCGGTTCTGCCAGGCCGGGATGGTGACGCGGCCCGCGCGGATGCGGTCGGTGGACGACCTCGTCGATCTCGTCGAGGAGGGCCTCTCCGCGACGGGGTACGACGAGGTGTCGCTGCTCTCGCTCTCGCCGTCGGACTACCCGTGCCTCGGAGAGCTGGTGGCGAGGCTCAACGAGCGGCTCATCGACCGGCGCGCGAGCATCTCGCTTCCGTCGCTTCGCGTGGACCGGTTCGGGCTCGAGCTCGCCGACGGGATCGGCCGCGTCCGCCGCGCCGGGCTCACCTTCGCGCCCGAGGCCGGCACGCAGCGCCTGCGCGACGTCATCAACAAGAACGAGACCGAGGAGCACATCCTCGACACGGCGGACGTCGCGTTCGCGTCCGCGTGGGGACGCATCAAGCTCTACTTCATGATCGGACTCCCGACGGAGACGGACGAGGACGTCCGAGGCATCGCGACGCTCGTGCTGAAGGTGCGCGAGGTCGCGCGCGCGCGGCGGAAGGGCGCCGTCATCAGCGTGTCCATCTCGCCGTTCGTGCCGCGGCCCGGCACGCCGTTCCAGTGGGAGAGGCAGGACTCGGTCGAGGAGACGAGGGCGAAGGAGCGCGTGCTTCGCCCGCTGCTCTCCGTGCGCGGCGTGAAGCTCGCGCTCCGCGACCCGCGCGTTTCCTTCCTCGAGGGCGTGATGTCGCGGGGCGACCGGTCGCTCGGGCGCGCCATCGAGGCCGCGTGGAGCGCGGGGGCGCGGTTCGACGCGTGGAGCGAGCGGTTCGACTTCGCCGTGTGGGAGCGCGCGTTCGCGGAGACCGGGACCGACGCCGGGGCATTCCTCGCGGAGCGCGACCCGGCCGAGCCGCTCCCCTGGGACCACATCTCCGCCGGCGTCTCGAAGGAGTTCATGGCAGGCGAGCGCGCGAAGGCGCTGCGGGGCGAGACGACGCCGGACTGCCGCGAGGCCGGCTGCGTGGCCTGCGGCGCGTGCGACGACGGACGCGCGGCGTCGCGCGGGCTTCCCGAACGCGGCGGCGAAGCGGCGCGACAGCGTCGCGAGTTCCTCGGCAGGAGGGACCGGAAGAGGAAGGTGGGAGCCGAGGAGCTCTCGGCGAAGTACCGCGTGCGCTACTCGAAGGAGGACGAGGCGAGGTTCCTGTCGCACCTCGACATCGTCCGCGCGATCGCGCGGGCGGTCGCGGCGGGCGGGATCCCGGCCGCGTTCTCGCGCGGGTTCAACCCGCATCCAAAGCTGTCGTTCGGCCCGCCGCTTCCCGTGGGGGCGGCCGGCGACGCCGAGCTCTTCGACATCGAGCTCACGCGGGAGATGCCGCCCGAGGAACTCGGCGCGCGCCTCGCGGCGGGGCTGCCGCGCGGGCTCGCGGTGAAGGCGGTGTCGCGCAGGACGACGGGCGGGTCGGTGTCGTCCGAGGCCGAAGCGGCGGAGTACGTCATCCGCGGCGTCCCGGGCCTGGGCGCGATGGAGACCGGGGACGTGGCGGAGAGGATCGGGGCGCTCATGGCCGCTCCGAGCGTGACCGTCGAGCGGCCGGCCGTCGGACGAGACGGAGCCGGGGGGGCGCGGCCGGGACAGGGCGGGCCGCCGGCGCCGCCGGCCAAGGAGATCGTCCCGGCCAGGGACATCCTCGCGCTCGAGGCGCTGGCCGGCGAGCCCGGGGCGCTGAGAGTGGTCCTCGGGCTCCCTCCTGCGGCCTCGGTCCGACCCGCGGACATCGTCCGGCTTCTTGCCGTCCCCGGCGCGGGCTCGGTGGAGCGGGCCGCTGTCCGCCGGACGGGGCTCCTCCGGCGGAAGGCCGGGGAAGCTGGCGGTCTTGAAGCCATGCTGTGAGGTGGCTATACTCAGTCTCGCAAGGCCGAGTTGAACGACAGGAGCCGCCCGGCGAGGGCGGTCGGGAGGTCCGTGCACAAGGAGATCATCATCAACGTCGCCCCGGGGGAGACGAGGATCGCGATCCTCGAGGACTCCCAGGTCGTGGAGATCCTCGTCGAGCGGGGCGAGACCGGCAGGTTCGTCGGGGACATCTACAAGGGCGTGGTCGGCGCCGTGCTGCCCGGAATGCAGGCGGCGTTCGTCGACATCGGGCTCGAGAAGAGCGCGTTCCTTCACGTCTCCGACATGCGGGACGTGACGGCGGAGTTCGCGGACCTCGAGGAGGACGGGGCGCTCGCGATCGAGGAGGGGCAGAGGCAGTCGTCCCCGGACGCCCCGATCGAAGACCTGCTCACGAAGGGGCAGGAGATCCTGGTCCAGGTGACCAAGGAGCCCATCAGCACGAAGGGCCCGAGGGTCACGACACAGATCTCCCTTCCCGGGCGGTTCCTCGTGCTCGTGCCGTTCTCAGGCTCGGTCGGCGTCTCGCGGAAGATCGAGGACCAGGAGGAGCGGGCGCGGCTCAAGGAGATGGCCCGCGAGATGAGGCCGCCGTGGGGCGGCCTCATCGTCCGCACCGCCGCCACCGGCGCGAGCAAACGGCAGATCCATCACGACATCAATCACCTCGTGAAGCTCTGGAAGAGGATCAACGCCGTCGCGGAGAAGAGGACGGCGCCCATCCTCATTCACCGCGAGATGGAGATGACGGCGGGGCTCGTGCGGGACGTCTTCAACACCGACGTCGAGCGGCTCGTCATCGACTCACGGTCCGGGTACAAGGAGATCTCGGGGTACCTCCGGAGCGTGGCGCCCGAGCTGCGGTCGCGGCTCGAGCTGCACAAGGGCTCGACGCCGATCTTCGACGCGTACGGCGTCGAGAGCGAGATCGAGAAAACCCTGCGCCGGAAGGTCTACTTCAAGAAGGGCGGCTACATCGTCATCGACCACACCGAGGCGCTGACGGCGATCGACGTGAACACCGGCCGGTTCACCGGCAAGAAGGACCAGGAGGACACGATCCTCAAGACGAACATCGCCGCCGCAAGGGAGATCGGCCGGCAGCTCAGGCTTCGCGACATCGGCGGGATCATCGTCGTCGACTTCATCGACATGGCGAGCGAAGGCAACCGGGAGAAGGTCGTTCAGGAGCTCAAGAAGGTGCTGTCGCGCGACCGCGCGCGCAGCAAGGTGTTTCCGATCGGCGAGCTCGGGATCGTCCAGATGACGCGGCAGCGCGTCCGGCCGAGCCTGCTCCACCAGTTCACCGACCCGTGTCCGCACTGCGAGGGAACGGGCAAGGTGCTGTCCGTCGAGTCCATCGTGCTGCTCATCGAGCGCGCGGTGCGGCGCGTGGCGGCGACGTCGAAGGAGAAGAAGCTGGACCTCCGCGTGGCGCCCGAGATGGCGATGCACCTTCTCCAGACCGAGGAGGCCCGCCTCAACGGGCTTGAGCGCGAGACGCGGCGGATCATCGACGTCAGGGACGACCGCTCGCTCGGGCGCGACGAGTTCCGCATCCTGTCCGCGAAGGACGGCAGGGAACTCGCCGCGGAGAGGGAGAGCCAGTGAGCCGCGTGATCGTGATCGCGAGCGAGACGATGGGGCGCGGCTCGGACGAGCTTGGGGCCGTCCTCGTGGGCTCGTTCCTGAGGAAGCTGGCCGCGGACGAGGCGAAGCCCGCGGCCATCGTGCTCTACAACGCGGGCGTGAAGCTCACGACCGAGGGCTCGGCCGTGCTCGACGCGCTGGGCCTGCTGGCGCGCGCCGGCGTGGACATCGTCTCGTGCCAGACGTGCCTCGAGCACTACGGCCTCGAGCGGGCGGTGAAGGTGGGGCGGGTCGGCAACATGCAGGGGATCGTCGCGATGCTCATGCGGTCGGAGACCGTCGTGACCATCTGACGGGCGCGGCCGCGGCGTGCAGCGGTCGCGAAGCCGGGACGGGGCAGGCGAGATGTCGGGCAGCGGAGAGCGCTCGGTCGGGAAGGCGGGGATCGTCGTCGCGGGTCTCGCCGCGGTCGCCATCCTTCTGCACCTCCTGCGGCCCGTGGCGAGCGTGCTGCTCCTCGCGTTCGCCGGTGTGCTCTTCGCCGTCTTCATCGACGCCGTGGCGACAGCGCTCGTGTGCCGGACGAGGATGCCGCGCGGGAGCGCCGTGGCGGTCGTCGTCGTCGCGGTGCTGGCCGTCCCGACGCTCGTCGGGGTGGCCTTCGGGCCGGGCATCGCAGAGCAGATGACGGACCTCTTCCGCTCTCTCCCCGAGACCTGGGCAGGCGTGAGGCTGTGGCTCGAGGGCACCCGATGGGGACCGGGGCTGCTCGCATGGATCCCGGACTTCCGTGAGTCGCTGAGCGTCTGGACGCCGTCGATGCACGGGATCGCGGTGTTCTTCGGCTCGGTGTTCCGCGGCGTCGTGGCCGCGTTCCTCGTGCTCGTGGTCGGCATCTACGTGGCGCTTCGGCCCTCGCTCTACGTCCAGGCGGCGCTCACGCTCGTGCCGGGAGCGCGCCGCGGGCGGTACCGCGAGGTCGGGCTCGCGATCAGGCGGGCGCTCAGACGCTGGCTCGTCGGGCGTCTCGTGGCGATGGCGCTCATCGGCTCGGTCGTGGCGATCGGGCTGTCCATCATCGGGGTTCCCTTCCCGCTGGCGTTCGGACTCATCGCCGCGCTGCTCGAGTTCGTGCCGTACATAGGCCCGGTGGCCGCCGCGATCCCCGCGGCGCTCGTCGCGCTGGCGCAGTCGCCGCTCCGCGCGGCGATGACGGTGGCGCTCTTCGTCGCGGTGCAGGCGCTCGAGAACTGCGTCGTGAGCCCGCTCGTGGAGCACCGGGCGGTCCACCTGGGGCCGGCGGTGCTCGTCGCGACGCAGGTGCTCATGGGCGTGCTGTTCGGAGGGCTCGGCGTGCTCCTCGCGACGCCCATCGCGGTCGTGGCGGTCGTGAGCGTGCAGATGCTCTACGTGCAGGACGTGCTCGGCGAGCGGACGCGCGTGCTCGGCGAGGTGTGAGGTGATACGACGCGCCGCAGCGCGCGATCTCGACGCGCTCGTCGACCTGGAGAACGAGAGCTTCCGCGGCGACCGACTGTCCCGCCGAAGCCTGGCGCGGGCGGTCGCGGGCGACCGATCGCTCGTGCTCGTGGACGCGGACCGCGCCTTCGTGCGGGGGTACGCGCTCGTGTCGTTCCGGGAGGGCAGCGCGGTCGCGCGGCTCTACTCGATCGCCGTGGACCGGCGGGCGCGCGGGCGCGGCGTGGGGCGCGGGCTGCTCGACGCGGCGGAGCGGGCGGCGGCGCGGGGGGGCCGGTCGGTGATGCGGCTCGAGGTCCGGAAGGACAACCGGCCGTCGCTCGGGCTCTTCCGAGACGCCGGCTACGCGGAGTTCGCGCGGACCGTCGGGTACTACGAGGACGGCATGACCGCGCTCAGGTTCGAGAAGGCGCTTCGTGGCGCGACGGCGCGACCGGCGCCGCGGCAGGCGCCTCGCGCCGCGCGGGGCGGGCGTTCCCGGAGAGGGAAGGCGGCGCAGCATGGCTGACCATCTGATCCTCATCGAGAAGCCGTCCGACTGGAAGCCGAGCTACCCCGACCTCAAGGTCGTGATGGCCCGGGAGTACCTCGCCTCGGGCGAGTACGCCGACCGCCGCGACCTCCGCGTGCTCAACCTCTGCCGGAGCTACCGCTACCTGAGCGTCGGCTACTACTGCTCGCTTCTGGCCGAGGCCCGCGGGCACAAGGTCCTGCCGTCGGTGCGGACCATCAACGACCTCTCGAGGAAGTCCATCTACAGCCTGGATTTCGAGGAACTCGACGCGCTCATCCAGCGCTCGCTCAAGTCGGGCGCGAAGGAGGCCGGGAACACCTTCGAGCTGGACGTGTTCTTCGGGCAGTGCCGGGTCCCCGAGATGGAGGACCTCGCGCGTCAGCTGTTCGAGGTGTTCCGCATGCCGCTCCTTGAGGCGGAGTTCCGGCGGCAGGGGAAGTGGCTCTTGGCGGCGGTGCGCCCCGTGCACGTCAACGGCCTCGAGTCTGACGAAGAGGAGGTCTTCCTCCGCGGCCTGGCGCAGCACCTGAGCAGACGCTGGCGGGAGCCGCGGGCGCGCCGGAAGTACAAGTACGACCTCGCGGTGCTCTACAATCCGGAGGAGGAGTTCCCGCCTTCGGACACGCGGGCGCTCAAGAGCCTCGTGAGGGCGGGCGAGGACGCCGGCGTGGACGTCGACCTCATCGAGAAGAAGGACTACGGGCGACTCGCAGAGTTCGACGCGCTGTTCATCCGCGAGACGACGGGCATCAACCACCACACCTACCAGTTCGCGAAGAAGGCGGAGAACGAGGGGCTCATCGTCATCGACAGCCCGGACTCGATCCTCAAGTGCACGAACAAGGTGTACCTCGCGGAGCTTCTCCGCACGCATCGCATCCCGACGCCGAAGACGATGATCGTGCGCAAGGACAGCGTGGACTCGGTGGAGGACCAGATACCGTACCCGGTTGTGCTCAAGATCCCCGACGGCTCCTTCTCGCGGGGCGTGGTGAAGGTGGAGAACCGCGACGAGCTCGAGACCACGGCGGAGAACCTGTTCCGCTCGTCGGACCTGATCCTCGCGCAGGAGTTCGTGTACACGCCGTTCGACTGGCGGATCGGGATCCTGAACCAGCAGCCCCTGTTCGCGTGCCAGTACTTCATGACCGAGAAGCACTGGCAGGTGATCCAGCACGGTTCGAAGGGAGGATGGAAGGAGGGAGACTGGAAGACCGTGGCCGTCGAGGATGCGCCGCCGTCGGTGATCAAGGTCGCGCTCAAGGCGGCGAACCTGATCGGCGACGGGCTGTACGGCGTGGACGTGAAGCAGGACGCGCGACGCGTGATGGTGATCGAGGTGAACGAGAACCCGAACCTCGAGGCGACGGTCGAGGACGCGGTGCTGAAGGACGGCCTGTACGAGGCGATCATCGAGGACTTCGTGTGGCGACTCGACCAACTTCACGGGAGGTGATGGCGCGGTGATGCCGCGTTGTCTCCGACCGGGCATGGGAGGGGGAGAGGCATGGACGAGAAGGAGAAGGTCAGGACGCAGCTTGAGGGCGAGCTTCTGAAGTGCGAGACCAGGATCAAGGAGCTTCGCGGCCCGGCGCGGGAGAAGGGCGGCGAGAAGGAGGTCGAGGGGCTCGCGTCCGAGCTGCAGGGCTGCCGCATCGCGCTCGACGGGCTTCTGAAGAAGCGCGCGGACGAGTGGCAGCGGGCGAAGGGCGACGTCGTCGTGCGCCTGAGGAACCTGTCGAAGAAACTGGACTCGACGGCGAGAAGGTTCATCTAGATGCCCCGGCGTGTCGTGACGGTCAACAGAGCCCCGGTGCTGACGCTCTGGGCGGCCGTCGTCGCGGCGCGGCTTGGATTCGACTGGGACGCAGCCCTCACGCTGGGCCGGGGCCTGGCCGGACTCAACGCGCAGTCGAGGGGGCGGAGGCTTGGGATCCACAAGCCCGCGGTGGCGGCGGGGACGAAGCCGCCGAAGGCGCGGCCGAAGCCCGGAGAGCAGATCTGGGTGGAGCTGTGTGGGCGCGGGGTGCCGGCCCTGTCCACGAAGGACGGGATCCGGGCGGTCGCCGGCGATAGGGCCGTGGACCCGGCGAGCGTGACGGCGTACCTCGAGGGGAAGTTCGGGGATGACCTCGAGGCGGTGAAGGAAGCCATGGAAGCCCTGGCGCGCTCGATGGGCCGGTCGCAGCTCGCGGACCGCGCGTTCGCGCTCTATGAGGAGTTCCGCCCGGCAGTCCCTTCCGGCAAGAAGGGGTGGGGCGCGGCCGGCACGCTCGACCTCGGGAAGATCAGGTCCCTCGCTGACTCCCCCTAGCCCCGACCTGGCCCGAATGCGGGCCGCTCACTCGTCCCTTGACTCGGCTTCGTCAACCGCAGTATAGTTGTGTTCGCTTCGCAGACACGGAGGTGGATGCTGCCCCTGGTTCGCGCCCCTCGAGGGAGAACGCTGTGGTGCGGCATAAGTACGAAGGACAGAGTCCCTCCATTGGCCTGATCGAGCCCGATGAGGCGCTCGCCCCACCGACTCACACACATGTCAGTCTCCCCGCAGCGACGAAGAAGCCGCTCCTGACCGGCGAGCAGCTGATCGGCGCCATACGCAGCGCGCTTCGCGTGCGGCACTACAGCGGCCGCACCGAAGAGGCGTACGTCGGATGGGCCAAGCGCTTCATGCGCTTCCACGGTGGGCAGGACCCGGCGGAAATGGGGCCCACCGAGGTCCGCGCGTTCATCAACGACCTCGCGGTCAATCGCGGCGTGAGCGCGTCCACCCAGGAGCAGGCGCTGTCCGCCATCCTCTTCATGTTCAAGGAAGTGCTCCGCCAGGACCTGGGGTGGGTGCAGCTCATCGTCCGCGCGAAGAAGCCGAAACGGCTGCCGGTGGTGCTGACGCGGGACGAGGTGAAGGCCGTGCTCAACGAGATGTCGGGCATGACGAAGCTGATGGCGCAGATGCTCTACGGTTCGGGCCTGCGCCTCGTCGAGTGCCTGGAGCTCCGGGTGAAGGACGTCGAGTTCGAGCGCGACATGGTGGTCGTGCGGGGCGGCAAGGGCGAGAAGGACCGTGTGACGCTCCTGCCCGCATGCCTCAAGGAGCCGCTTCGCAGGCACATCGAGCGCGTGCGCGGGCTGTTCGAGCAGGACAGGAAGGGCGCGCCGGTCCGGGCGGTGGTGCCGTCGGCGGTCCTGCGGAAGTACCCGAACGCCGGGATCGAGTGGGGGTGGCAGTTCGTGTTCCCGTCGGCGCACACCATCACGGACCCCGAGACCGAGTGCCTCGCGCGCTTCCACCTGCACGAGGCCACGCTCCAGCGAGCCGTGAAGGAGGCCGTCAGGAGGTCCGGGATCGCGAAGCAGGCGACGTGTCACACGCTCAGGCACTCGTTCGCGACGCACCTGCTCGAGGGAGGCTACAACATCAGGATCGTGCAGCGGCTGCTCGGGCACCGCGACATCAGGACGACCATGGTCTACACGCACGTGGCGGGCAGCAAGGAGCTGGGCGTGCGAAGCCCGATGGACACGCTGTGAGCTGCCATCCGGCGGAGGAGGGTGGGCGACTCGACGAGGTGAGCGGTTTGCCGGGCGCGGGACGCGGCCGAACCGCGCGGCGGCGGGGGCACGACTCAGCCGAATCCGCGGCTCACGCAGCGTCGGGCGCAGAGACGTGGAAGGGGAGGCCTCGGCTGCGGGCCGGGGCGGCAGAGCGGATGAGAGGGCACGAAACGGCACACACGAACCAGGCGATGTAGTCAGCGCGCAGCACGCACACCCCATGCGCGCAAGCTCGGGGACGTCGGTGAGGGGACTGGGAAACCTAGTTGTCGTTAGGCCTCCGCGGGTCCAGAGGGCAGTAGGGTTGGGAGAGGCACGAGTTCTTTGGGAGATCGGACAGCGCCGCATTCCCGCTGAGTGAGGGCGCCGTTCTGCGTGGCTCGACCTGACTCGCC
>VGIX01000027.1 GCA_016867725.1 Candidatus Effluviviaceae Genus I sp. | reverse complement strand
CGCGAGGCGATCGCGCGCGCGCTCCGCATGGTCGAGGCGAAGGTCGTCCACGCGGTCGAGGCCGCGCGGGCGGCGTACGACCGGGTGGACGTGGTCGTCCTCTCCGACCACGGCATGGCGGAGACGAGGGGCTCGCACGACCTCATGCGCGCCGTCGCGCGGCTCGGCCTCGCGGAGGGTCGCGACTACCTGGCGTTCTACGACTCGACCATGGCGCGGTTCTGGTTCGAGAACGGAGGCGCCGAGCGGCGCATTCGCCAGGCGCTGGGCGAGCTCGACTGCGGGGACTTCCTGACCGACGACGACCTCAGGCGAGAGGGCATCCACTTCGAGGACGGCCGCTTCGGCGAGGCCGTCTTCCTCATGCGGCCGGGCGGGCTCATCGTCCCGAGCTACATGGGGCGGACGGCCCCGCGCGGCATGCACGGTTTCACGCCCGAGCACCCGGACTCGTACGCCGTCCTCATGGCGAGCTCCGAGGTGAGCCCTGAGCCGTCGCACATCCGGGACTCGTTCGCCGTGATGCGGAAGGCGGCGGGGCTGTAACGCCATGGACGAACCGGCCACCACGGACAGCACGCGCGAACGGAACCTCGTTGACGTCACCAAACAGGCGACGGGCGTCGTGGCCTACCAGATCATCGGGCTCTTCCTCGGGTTCGGCCTGAACTTCGTGTTCGCGCGCGTGCTGGGCGCCGACCTCCTCGGCGTGTTCGTGCTGGCGCAGACGACGCTCCTCCTCCTGTCGCTCCTCGCCTCGTTCGGCATGGGGCCGACGCTCCTGCGGTTCATCCCGATGCAGCTCAGCCGCGGCGACCGGGCCGGCGCCGCCCGCGTCTTCCTGAGCGGCTCGCTCATCGCGGTCGCCGTCGGGGCGGTCATGACCGTCCTCCTTCTGCTCGGCCGGAACGTGCTCGCCGACCGCATCTTCAACGAGCCGAGGCTCCTGCCTCTCGTCCCGATCGTCGCGGCGGCCATCGTCCCCGCGGCGCTCATGAGCGTCTTCGGCTTCGCCCTCCGCGCGGTCCGGCAGGCGAGCGCGGAGACGTTCTCTCTCGAGATCGTCTTCAAGGTCGCGAAGCTCGCTATCTTCCTGGGGCTCTACGCGGCGGGGCTCAGGCTCGTCGGCCTCACGTGGGCGCTCGCCGCCGCGCACGTCGTCGCCGCCGCGACCATGCTCGCCATCATCAACCGGCGCGCGCCGTTCGTCACGAGGGGCCCTCGGGCCGCGGACGTCGCGTACCGCGCGCTCCTCCCCTTCAGCGTCACGATGACCTTCGTCGCCTTCATGAACTACAGCCTCAGCATCACCGACCGCACCATGCTGGGCATCCTGAGCACGTCGGAGGCGGTCGGCATCTACAATATCGCGTTCCTCATCACGAACACGCTCGCGCTCGTCTTCATGGCCTTCAACAGCGCGTTCGCGCCGCTCATCTCGGAGCTCTACCACAACGGCAGGCGCCGCGAGCTCGGCGACCTCTACGCCTCGCTCACGCGCACCGTGCTCATCGTCGTCACGCCCGCGCTCATCTGGATGGTCGGCTTCGGCGACGACCTTCTCGGGTTCTTCGGCAGGGATTTCGTGGCGGGCTACGCGGCGCTCGTGGTGCTCGGGTTCGGCGCGCTCTCGCGCTGCGCGGTGGGGCCCGTGGGGACGATCCTGGTGCAGTCGGGCCACCAGAACTACAACGCCTTCAACATCGCCGCGGTGACGGCGGCGAACATCGGCCTGAACCTCTACTACATCCCGCGGTACGGCGTGCTGGGCGCGGCGATCGCGACGGCCGCCGCGCTCACGGTGATCAACCTCGTCGGCCTCGTCCAGGTGAGGGTCCTGCTCGGCATCTGGCCGTACCGCCGCTCCTATCTCAAGCTCGTCGCCGCGAGCGCGGTGGCGCTCGCCGCGAACATCCTCCTGCGCGCGAACACGCCGAACCTCAGGATCTACGCGATCGCAGGCATCTTCGCCGCGACCTACGCTGCGTTTCTCGGCATGCTCGCTCTTATGGGATTCGAGGAGGACGACCGTCTGCTGGTGCGGCGCGCCCGCGCGAAGCTCCTGCGCGGGCGGGGCTAGCCTCAGCCGTGACGCCCCGATGAGCCGGCGGCGCC
Source organism: Candidatus Effluviviaceae Genus I sp. (assembly GCA_016867725.1). Lineage (NCBI taxonomy): Bacteria > Candidatus Effluviviacota > Candidatus Effluviviaceae > Candidatus Effluviviaceae Genus I sp. The sequence goes on along the minus strand of VGIX01000027.1, from coordinate 21,629 downwards.
GTCCGCCCGCCGGCTGAGGAGCTCCTCGTAGAGACGAAGGACTGCATTGGTGCAGACCTTCACGCTGAACTCCGCCTCCACCTTCGCCCTGCCCGCAGAGCCCATGGCCTTGGCGCGGCGCGGATCGCTCAGAACCTCGGTGACGGCGCGGGCCAACGCGCCGACATCGCAGGGCGCGACCACGAGTCCCGTCACGCCGTGCTCGACGGCGTCCCTGATGCCGCCGACGTCGGAGGCGACGACGGGAAGCCGCGATGCCATGGCCTCGAGGATCGCGAAGGGAAAGCACTCGTCCTCGGACGGGAGGATCAGAAGGTCGGACGCCGCGAGGATCGCTGGAACGTCGCGCCGGACGCCCGCGAAGACGACCACGTCCGACACGCCAAGCCGCTCCGCGGCGTCTCGAAGCTCGCGCTCGAGCCCGCCACCTCCCACGAAGAGGAGCTTGAGGCCCGGGACCCTCTCCCTGATCCGCGGCGCGGCCTCCAGCGCGTAGCGCTGTCCCTTGCGGTCGCACAGCTCCCCGATGAGGGTCACGACGCGGTCGTCCCGGCCGATCCCCAGGTCGGAGCGCACTGCGCCGACGTCGAACGCCCGGTCGAAGCGCGCGAGGTCAACCCCGTTCCCGATCACGACGACCTTGGACGGATCGAGGCCGTATTCCCTCACCAGCGCGTCCCGGCTGAGCTCGGAGACGGCGATCGTCATGTCGAGCATCCCGTTGGTCCAGCGAACGAGACGCGTGACGGCTGCCTGCCCGAACGGGTAGTGGGAGATCGCCGGGCCGGCGAGATGCTCCGTCGCAAGCACGACCGCCGCCCCGCTCCTCCTCGCAGCGACGATCGCGGGCAGGCTGTTCCTCGGCGCCGTCTTGTTGACGTGCACGACGTCCAGTCCCCGCAGGAGTCGTCGAGCCACGAAGTAGCCGAGCGGGTTGTACTCCTTCGTGGGCCGGTACCGGACGACCCGCAGCCCGCGGCCCTCGAGCTCACGGACCCATCCCGCGGCAGCCGGCCGGTCCGCGCAGAAGATCGAGAGGTCCCACCCCGCGTCGCGGACGGCTTCCGCCAACTGCAGGAGGTAGACCTCCGCTCCGCCCCAGGCCCGAGCGTCAGTGAGGATCCCGATCTTCCGAGGGAGGCCCGTCATTCGCGTGCTCCCGAGAGGGCAGTGCTGCGCCCGATCGCCCGGCGCAGCGGCAGGCCGCCTTCGTCGACGCGTCCGCGCCCGGGCGGCTCGACGAGCCACCCGTTGAACGTGAGGGTGACCGCGCTGAAGAAGATGCCGGCGTCGGTCTGGCTCTCGTTCTCGTCGGCGCCGATCCTGATCAGGTTAGATGACCCCGGCAGGACGAGCTGGTCGCCGCAGACGACGCCGCGTTGGTCGCCGTCGTACGCGCGGCACTCGACGGTAGGCTCCTCGCCGTGGGTCGGGAGCTGACACGCGTCCTCGTCGCCGCCGCCGGTGTCAACCGTGAGAAGGAACACCGCCGCGGACTCCCGTAGCGCCTCGAAGGTCACGTCCACCGAGGTGACGGCCGATTCGAGGTACAGACCCTCGAGCCAGAACTTCGCGTCGTCGGCCGGTCCTGCGCCGCAGCGGAGTCCGTACTCGTGCGAACACGCGCTCTCGGGCTCGTGGGTGATCCTCGTCTCCTCGTCATACACGAGCGCGCAGCCGGTCCAGTACTCGCTCGGGAGGTTGGTGTCGAGGGTCCAGGTGGTGTCGGAGGTCGCCCGGAACGTGAGGTACGCCGTCTCGAGCGCCGGGAGCGCGACGGCCGTGCAGCTCACGTCCGCGCACAGGGCGCTTCCCGTCTCCACTGTGCACGGGTACTCGCCCGGCGTCTCAAGCGCCGTGAACCGCACCGTCACCACCACGCTGTCGCCGGCCGCCAGCGCGTACGCTCCACCGCCCGACAGGATCTCGTAGTCGTCGCACGCCTCGCTCACCGCCCCCTCCAGCATCCCGCCGCCGACGTTCCGCACCGTGAACGAGCGGTCCACCGTCTCGCCGGGACGCGCCTCGCCGAAGTCCAGCGTGTCCGCGCTCACCCAGCACGCCGGGTCAGGCTCAGGCACCGTCGCCGTGCAGGTCACATCGGCGCACAGCGCGCTCCCAGTCTCCACCGTGCACGGGTACTCGCCCGGCGTCTCAGGCGCCGTGAACCGCACCGTCACGACCACGCTGTCGCCGGCCGTCAGCGCGTATGCTCCACCGCCGGACAGGATCTCGTAGCTGTCGCAGTCCTCGCTCACCACGCCGCTCAGCGTCCCGCCGCCCATGTTCCGCACCGTGAACGAGCGGTCCGCGGTCTCGCCGGGACGCGCCTCGCCGAAGTCCAGTTCCACCGGCTCCACCCAGCACTCCGGATCCGGCTCCGGCACGGTCGCCGCACAGCTCACATCGGCGCAGAGCGCGCTCCCCGTCTCCACCGCGCACGGGTACGACCCGGGCATCGAGGGCGCCGTGAACCGCACGGTCACCACCACGCTGTCACCCGCCGCCAGGGCGTAGGCTCCACCGCCAGACAAGATCTCGTAGTCGTCGCACTCCTCGCTCACCACACCCACGAGCGTCCCGCCACCGACGTTTCTCACCGTGAGCGAGCGGTCCACCGTCTCGCCCGGACGCGCCTCGCCGAAGTCCAGCGTGTCGGCGCTCACCCAGCACTCAGGGTCCGGCTCAGGCACCGTCGCCGCGCACGAGACATCCGCGCAGAGGGCGCTCCCCGTCTCCACCGTGCACGGGTACGACCCGGGCGCCACTGGCGCCGTGAACCGCACCGTCACCGTCCGGCTCGCCCCAGCGCCGAGCGCGTACGCACCGCCGCCCGACAGGATCTCGTAGCCGTCGCAGTTCTCACTCACCTCGCCGCTCAGCGTCCCGCCGCCGGTGTTCGTGATCGTGAACGAGCGGTTCGCGGCCTGCCCCGGGGCCACGATCCCGAAGTTCAGGCTCGTCGGGCTGACCGAGCACGCCGGATCCGGCTCAGGCACGGTCGCCGCGCACGAGACGTCCGCGCAGAGCGCGCTTCCCGTCTCCACCGTGCACGGGTACGACCCGGGCGTCACCGGCGCCGTGAACCGCACCGTCACCGTGCGGCTGGCACCCGCGCCGAGGGCATACGCGCCACCGCCAGACACCAGCGCGTACTCGGCGCACGCCTCGCTCACCGTGCCACTCAACGTCCCGCCGCCGACGTTCGTGATCGTGAACGACCGGTTCACGCTCTGTCCCGAAGGCACGCTCCCGAAGTTCAGACTCGTCGGGCTCACCAAGCACGCGGGGTCCGGCTCCGGAACGGTGGCGGCGCAGCTCACATCGGAGCAGAGCACGCTCCCCGTCTCCACCGCGCACGGGTACGACCCGGGCGTCGCGGGCGCTGTGAACCGCACCGTCACCGTGCGGCTCGCCCCCGCGTCGAGCGCGTACGCGCCGCCGCCCGACACCAGCGCGTACTCCGCGCACGCCTCGCTCACCGCGCCGCTCAACGTCCCGCCACCGACGTTCGTGACCGTGAAGGCGCGGTCCACGGTCTGCCCCGGAAGCACGCTCCCGAAGTCCAGGCTCGTGGGGCTGACCACGCACGCAGGGTTGGGCTCGGGCACCGTCGCCGTACAGCTCACACCCGCGCACAACGCGGTCCCCGTCTCCACCGCGCACGGGTAGGACCCCGGCGTGACCGGTGCCGAGAGCCGCACCGTCACCGTGCGGCTCGCCCCCGCGCCGAGCGCGAACGGGCCGCCGCCCGACGCCAGCGCGTACTCGGCGCACGACTCGCTCACCGTGCCCCGGAGCGTCCCGCCGCCTGTGTTCGTGATCGTGAACGAGCGGTCCACCACCTGCCCCGGCGCCACGAGCCCGAAGTCCAGCGCGACCGGGTCCACCGAGCACGAGGGATCGGGCTCCGGCACGACGGCCACGCAGTCAACCGCGGGGCAGAGCACGCTTCCCGTCCCCACCGCGCAGACGTATTCGCCGGGCGTCGCGGGCGCCGTGAACCGCGCCGTCACCACGCGGCTCGCGCCCGCGCCGAGGGCGAAGAGCCCTCCGCCCGAGACCACGGCGTACTCCGGGCACGTCTCGCTCACCGCCCCGACCAGCGTCCCGCCGCCGACGTTCGTGATCGTGAACGACCGGTCCGCGGTCTCGCCCGGCCTCACCTCGCCGAAGTCGAGCGCCGCGGGCTCGACCAGACACGCCGGGTCCGGCTCGGGCACGACAGCCGAGCAGGTCACGTCGGAGCACAGCGCGGTCCCCGTCTCGACCACACACGGGTACGAGCCGGGCGTCGCCGGCGCCATGAACCGCACCGTCACCGTCCGAGTCGCCCCCGCGCCCAACGCGTACGCGCCGCCGCCCGACACCAGCGAGTACTCCGCGCACGCCTCGCTCACCGCGCCGGCCAGCGTCCCGCTTCCGACGTTCGATATCGTGAAGCTGCGGTCCGCCGTCTGGCCAGGCGTCACCGTTCCGAAGTCCAGCGACGTCGGAGCCACGCTGCACGCGGGCGCATCCTCGATCCCCACTCCCGCGCACTCGACATCCGGGCAGGCAGGGGCACCCGTGTCAACCACACACGCCTTCGGCCCCGGGGACGTCGGCGAGAATCGCACGACGACCTGCCTGGCCTGGCCGCTCTCCAGGGTGAAACTGCCGGCGCCCGACACGACGGCGAAGTGCTCGCACGCCTCGGTCACGGACCCTCTGAGCGTCTTCTCGCCGGTGTTCGTGATGGTGAAGGTCGCGTCCAGGGACGACCCGACCGCCACGCTCCCGAAGTCGAGAGCCGCGGGCGTCACCCGCCCCATCGCGGGCCTCGGCTCGCTGGGCCCCATCGGGCACTCCCAGCCCCCGAGCGCCACGGCCAGGAGCAGCCCCGCAACCGACCACATCCCTCGGGTCATCTTCGAACGCACGACCGCCATGGACATCCCCATCAGAGCCGGACTCGCGCGGGCCGGGGCCTCACCGTGGGCTGCAGCCCGGGGCCTCCCGCCACTCGCCATTGAAGCGGTGCCCCATTCTGCACCGAACGGGCGCGCCGGGCAACTCCCCCGGCGGCCACGTCGCGCTTGACCCGCCGCGGGTATTTGGTAAAATTGCCAAGCACTTCACCGGGAGGTGGTCCATGGACCGAGCCACAGCGGAGCGCCTGGCCCCAAGAGTCAAGGTCATGAAGGCGATCGCCCACCCCACGCGCCTCTACATCGTGGAAGAACTCGCCCGCGGAGAGCGCTGCGTCCACGAGCTCACGGACATGGTCGGCGCCGACATCTCCACGGTCTCGAAGCACCTGGCTCTCTTGAAGTCGGTCGGCATCGTGAAGGACGAGCGCCGTGGCAACGAGGTCTACTACAGCCTTGCGCTCAGATGCGTGCTCGGGTTCTTCGAGTGCGTCGAGGAGGTGCTGGCGCACGGTTCCTCCGAGTGCAGCGCGCCCTCCTGCCGCGCAAGAGCATAGGACCCGATCGCAGTTCGGCGGCAGCACAACGGGAGGTCACGGATGGCCGCAGTGTCCGACGCGAGGCGCAGGTCCAGGCGTCCCCTGGGTCCGACATGCCTCGCGGTTCTCGTCGCCGCGCTCACGCTCACGGCCGCGGGCTGCGGCGACAGGGTCGAGCAGAAGGCCGCGGGCGATCAGCAGAGGACGGAAGCCGCCGCGCCTGCCGAGACACCGAAGGCGCTCCCGCGGCTCATGGACCTCGGCGCCGACAAGTGCGTCCCCTGCAAGATGATGGCGCCGATCCTCGAGGAGCTCAAGACGACCCACGCGGACCGCTTCGAGGTGCAGTTCGTGGACGTGTGGAAGGACCCGGCGCCCGGGAAGCAGTACGGCGTCCGCGTCATCCCGACGCAGATCTTCTTCGACGAGGAAGGGAACGAGCTCGCCCGACATCAGGGATTCATGGGCAAGGACGACATCCTCGCGAAGTGGCGCGAGCTCGGGTACGAGTTCGGCGACTAGCGCGCGCAAACGGAGGTGAGACATGGGCGAGCTCTTCGTGACGCTCACGCGCGCGGTGGAGGGAGCGCCGGCCGTCGCGCTCGGCGCGTCCTTCCTGTGGGGCATCCTGAGCATCCTGCTGAGCCCCTGCCACCTCGCGAGCATCCCGCTCATCGTCGGGTTCATCAACGGGCAGGGACGCATCTCGACGCGGCGCGCGTTCACGATCTCGCTTCTCTTCTCCGTCGGCATCCTCGTGACCATCGGAGCGATCGGCGGGATCACCGCGGCGGCCGGCCGCATGATCGGCGACGTCGGGCGCTGGGGCAACTACGCGGTCGCCGCCATCTTCTTCGTCGTCGGCCTGCACCTACTGGGCGTCATCCCCATGCCGTTCTCAGGACCGGGCGGCTCGAGCATGAAGCGAAGGGGCGCGCTTGCCGCGTTCCTCCTCGGGCTCATCTTCGGCGTCGCGCTCGGCCCGTGCACGTTCGCGTACATGGCGCCGATGCTCGGCGTGACGCTGCGCCTGGCGACCACGAACTTCCCGTACGGCGTGCTGCTCCTCCTCGTCTACGGGATCGGTCACTGCTCCGTCATCGTCCTCGCGGGGACGTTCACGGAGATCGTGCAGCGCTACCTGAACTGGAGCGAGCGCTCGCGAGGGACGGTCATCGTGAAGAAGGTCTGCGGGCTCCTGGTCATCCTCGGCGGCATCTACCTCCTCTACACGGCGCACTAGTCGGGTCGGCGCACGGCGGCGCCCCCACGGAGGGACCATGAGCTGGAAGCAGGAGTGGAAGCCCCTCGCCGTCATCACGGCCGTCTTCCTCACGGCCTTCTATCTTCCCGTCGGGCTCCCGAGGTTCGACGGCGCCGTCATGGAGGCGCTCCGCCTCGCGAAGTGGTACGCGCAGGAGCACGTGGTCCTGTGCCTCCTCCCGGCGTTCCTCATCGCGGGCGCGCTCGCGGTTTTCGTCCGGAAGGAGTCCGTGATGAAGTACCTCGGGGCGCGCGCGCCGAAGCCGCTTGCGTACGGCTTCGCGTCCGTCTCGGGCTCCATCCTCGCGGTCTGCTCGTGCACGGTCCTCCCTCTGTTCGCCGGCATCTACCGCATGGGCGCAGGACTCGGCCCCGCGACGGCCTTCCTCTACTCGGGCCCCGCCATCAACGTCCTCGCGATCATCCTGACGGCGCGCGTGCTCGGCCCCGAGCTGGGCGTCGGCCGCGCCGTGGGCGCCGTGGCGTTCAGCGTGGTCATCGGGCTCCTCATGCACGTCATCTTCCGCAAGGAGGAACTCGCGAAGGCCGACGTGCAGGCCGCGCTGCCCGAGCCGGAAGTGGCGCGCCCCCTCTGGCAGAACGGCATCTCCATCGCGCTCATGGTGCTCATCCTCGTCGTCGCGAACTGGGGCAAGCCCGTCGAGGGCGGCTGGGCGTGGGCCACCGTGTACTCGCTGAAGTGGATCGTCACCTCGGCCCTCGCCGTCGGGTTCGCGACGGTTCTCGCCGCGTGGTTCGGGCTGCGGGTGCGGCAGATCCTCCTCGTGGCGGCGCCGGTCGTCGTGCTCGCGCTGGTCGCCAGGGGACACCCCACCCTGCCGTTCGCGGCCGGGATCGTCGGCCTCGGCGCCGTGACGAGCGCGCGGAAGGACGAGCTCGGCGAGTGGTTCGAGTCCAGCTGGGGGTTCGCCAAGCAGATCCTCCCCCTTCTCCTCCTCGGCGTCCTCGTGGCGGGCATCCTGCTCGGACGCCCGGGCCACGAGGGGCTCATCCCGTCGTACTGGATCATCCGCGCGGTCGGCGGGAACTCCGTCTGGTCGAACCTCTTCGCGTCCATCACGGGCGCGTTCATGTACTTCTGCACGCTGATGGAGGTGCCCATCCTGCAGGGCCTCATCGGAAGCGGCATGGGAAAGGGCCCGGCGCTCGCGCTCCTGCTGGCCGGGCCGGCGCTGTCGCTCCCGAGCATGCTCGTCATCAGGAACATCATGGGGACGACGAAGACGCTCGTGTACGTCGCGCTCGTGGTCGTGATGGCGACGATCAGCGGCATGGTGTTCGGGGTGATCGTCGGCTAGGGCCGGCTGGCGCGCGCCTGCCCTGCGCGGGCGCCGCGGTCGCGGGAGGAACGATGAAGATCCAGGTCCTGGGCACGGGGTGCCCGAAGTGCAAGAAGCTCGAGGAGAACGCGCGGGCGGCCGCCGAGCAGCTCGGCGGGGGCTTCGAGATCGAGAAGGTCACGAAGATCAACGACATCATGGGGTTCGGCGTGATGGTCACGCCGGGGCTCGCGGTGGACGGAAAGGTCAAGTCGTCCGGCAAGGTGCTGTCGGTCGAGGAGATCAAGGGGCTCTTGAAGTAGGGACGATGGTCGCCGCGGGCAGGCGGCCCATCACGCCGGCGTGAGGATCCCCACCGCGTCCCGCACGAGGCGGATCGTGACGGGCGCCTCCCCGACCAGATCCCCGTCCGCCTGAACGGGCAGCCGCTCCCGGCAGTCGATCCGCACCTCCCGCTCCGCCGTCTGCCAGCCGATGGTCGGCCGCGCGCGGCGCCGATGCACGAACGCACGCCACAGCTCGCGGAGGTACTCGAGCGGCCTCGGCGCCCAGACGATCAGCACGTCGAGCCGGCCGTCGTCGGGACGAATGTCGGGGATGCCGAGCACCGGGCGCTCGGACTTGAACCCGGCGTTGAGCACCGACACGTCGAGGACGCGCAGGCGCGTCTCGCGTCCGTCGATCCGGACGCTGCACGGTGTCGGCCGGAAGGTGAAACCCCGCGCGACGCCCGTGAGAAGGTAGGCCGGAAGCCCGAACCACCGCTTGTCGCGGTCGCTCAGGTCCCGGATGGTCGTCGCGCTCACCCCCACGCCGGCGCTCAAGAGGTGAAGGCGTCCGGCGATCTCCATCCCGTCGATCCGCCTCACGACGGTCTTCGTCGCGAGAAGCGCGATCGCGCCGTCCAGGTCGTCGGGCAGGCCGAGCTGGACCGCGAGCATGTTGGCGGTCCCCATCGGCGCGATCAGCACGGGAACGCCGGCCTCCCCCGCCGCCTGCGCGACGCCCGCGACCGTGCCGTCCCCGCCGGCGGCCACCACGGCGTCCCACCCGCCGCGCAGCTCCTCGCGGGTCGCCTGCACGACGTCCTCGCCGTCCGCGAGACGGCGCACGCGCCGCTCGCACAGGCCCGCGTGCCGCTCCAGCGCGGACACGAGCTCCCCGAACTTCGCTCTGCCGGAACCGGGGTTGACGATGACGAGGAGGCGGCCGACCAATGGTCACCTCGGTCGGTACAGCGCCTTGACGGAGCCCCAAGTGCCGGACGCGGGCGGCTCGGGCGCGCTCGTCTCCACGCACGGTGTGTACGACGTCTCGAGCCGCTCGGGACTCGTCCCCTCGACGACGACCTCCCAGGTGCCGAAGCACGCGCCGTCCTTCCAGGCGCAGCAGTTGTACTCGGCCTGGACGTGGCGCACGTCCATGCCGCCCACGGTGGTCTCGATGACCACGCTCTCGAGCGGGCAGAAGTACGAGGCCGTGCATGGCGTCACGGGGAGGAGTGGAAGGGCGAGGACCAGCGCCGAGAGCAGCGTTCTCATGCTCATGCGGCTCACCTCCTTCAGGTCCTGCTCGCGGGCGCGGCCGTCTGCGGTTCCGGCGCACCAACCCCAGCATTCGTCGCGCCCCCACGAGCGGGACCCCGACCAGTGTAGCACAACGATCCGCGCCAGGATGGTCCCCGCCGCCGCGATAACTGACGCACCGCTCATCCGCGAGGCGCGTTGACATGACCGTTGCGCGCGGCCTACAGTCACGCGACGGCTCACAGGCACGCCGTGCCAACGGCAGACTCGAAGAGGCGCCGGAGGATCCGCGACATGACCGCCGCGACGACCGCGCGAAGCAGCGACACGCATGGACGGAACACCGCCTCCCACCGGGCGATGATGCTCATGCTCTTCGCCTCCGGCGCGAGCGCGCTCATCTACCAGGTTGTCTGGATGCGGATGCTGGTCGCGACCTTCGGGGCCACCGTGTACGCCATGGGCGCGGTCGTCACGGCCTTCATGGCGGGCCTGGCGCTCGGAAGTTACCTCTTCGGACGCTTCGTGGACCGGGCGAAGATCCCGCCGCTCATGCTGTACGGCATCCTGCAGCTCGGGATCGCAGCGTTCGCGCTGCTCTTCCCGCTGGTCCTGAGCGGCATCACCGCGGCCCACACCGCGGTGTTCCGGCAGTTCTCAGCCTCGTTCGGCACCCTGACCGCGGTCAGGTTCGCGCTGTGCTTCGTCGCCATCGCGCTGCCGACGACGCTCATGGGCGCCACGTTCCCGGTCGCCGTGAAGCACGCGACCGTGCGGCTCCCCAGCCTGGGGTCCGTCACGAGCACGCTCTACTCCGCCAACACGTTCGGGGGCATGCTCGGGGCGTTCCTTGCCGGCTTCTTCATGATCGAGCTCCTCGGGATACGGCTCACGACACACGCAGCGGCCGCGCTCAACATCGCGGTCGGGCTGGCGGCCGTGGCCGGGGGCGCGAGGCTCGCGAGGCTCAGCGGGCCGACGCGGGCTCCGCAGGCAGCGACTCCGCCGAAGGACGCCCGAGAGGCCGCGCCGACCGGCGGCGCCAAGAGCGTGGGCGGCAGCAGCCCCGCGATCTCGCGAGCGGAGGCCAGGCTGGTGCTGCTCGGCGCGGGCATCGCCGGGCTGGCCGCGCTCTCGAACGAGGTCCTGTGGACGAGGATCATGGTCTACGTCCTGGGCAACTTCGTCCACTCCTTCACGCTCGTGCTCATGAGCTTCCTTCTGGGGATCGCTCTCGGCAGCGCCATCATCTCGCGACGCATCGACCGCCCCGGCCTGAGCGTCCGAACGTTCGCGTATCTGCAGCTCGCCATCGGCGTTGCCGCCGTCGTGCTCATCCCGCTGTTCGCGCCGCTCATCGGCCTCAGGGAGTCGTTCCTGGACAGACTGAGCGGCGCCGGCGGGGTCAGCATCGAGGTGTCTGACCCATGGTGGCCCTACACGCTCTGGAAGATGGGCATCGCGTTCGCTATGATGCTCGTGCCCACGCTCCTGATGGGCGCGAGCCTCCCGCTCGCGATCAAGCTGTACGCCCGCTCGGAGCGCGCGGTGGGGCGGGGCGTCGGAGAGGCGTACGCGACGAACACGGCGGGGGCGATCGTGGGGTCGTTTCTCGCCAGCTTCGTCCTGATCGGCGTCCTCGGCGTCCGCGTCTCCGCGCTCGCCACCGCCTCACTCAGCGTCGCGCTCGGCATCGCGCTCCTCTGGCTCTCTCCGGCGCGCCGCGCTCCCGGGGGCTACCGTCGCGCGGCGACGCTCTCTGGCGCGGCGGCCGTGCTCATCGGCTTCCTTGCGATCCCGGACGACGTCTTCGTGCGGATGTACGCAACGGCCGAGCGCGACATGCGCCTCATCTACTTCAACGAGAGCACGGGCGGCACGGTCACGGTGCACGAGGCCGCGTCGGGCAACCGCGTGATCGACATCAACGGGCTGAACGTGGCGGGGACCAAGTTCGGGTTCCTCGCGACCCAGAAGCTCCAGGCTCACTTCCCGATCCTCATGCACCCCGACCCCAGGTCGATCATGCAGATCGGGTTCGGAAGCGGCGGCACCTGCCGGTCGGTCACGCAGCACACGTCGATCGAGCGCGTGGACTGCGTGGAGATCTCGCCGGCCGTCGTCGAGGCGTCGAAGACCTACTTCGCGGACATGAACCGAGAAGTGCTCAACGACCCGCGGGTGACGCTGGTCATCGAGGACGCGCGCAACTTCGTCCTCGCCACGGACAGGCGGTACGACGTCATCCTCTCCGACTCCATCCACCCGCGCTACGTCGGCAACGGCAACCTCTACACGCTCGAGTACTTCGAGCTGTGCGCGAGCCGGCTGGGCGACAACGGCATCCTGTCGTTCTGGCTTCCGACGTATCTGCTCTCCGTCGACGAGTACAAGACCATCGTCCGGACGCTGCAGCGCGTCTTCCCCCACATCGTCATCTGGTACATGAACAACACGGTCGAGGCGTACAGCGTCGCCATGGGGAGCCGCTCACCGCTCGTGCTGGACCTTGAGCGCGTGCGGCGCGTGCTCGAGGTCGAGGGCGTGCGGGACGATCTCGAGGTCGTCAGGATGGCCGACCCCATCGCGATCGCGGACTGCATCGCGGTGCACGGGGACGCGGTGGCGGCGTTCGTGGGCAGCGGCCCCCTGAACACGGAGGACAAGCCGATCATCGAGTTCCGTGCGCCGAGGAACATGATCCGCGAACGAGGCGAGTGGATGAACCTGCGCGAGCTGGCTCGCCACAGGACCTTCCCGGAAGGGACCGTCGTGAACTGGGGCGCGGACGAGGCGGAAGCGGAACGCGAACTCGCGAGGATGCGACGCTTCTTCGATGCGACGATCCACGTGATCGTGGGACACCTCCATCACATCATGCGCGATCTTCGGGCCGAGCTCGCGGCGTACGCGAGGGCCGTGGAGATCAACCCCGAGGACACCGATGCCCCGTACCTCGCCGAGCGGGCGGTCCGGATCCTCCGCCGCCAGCCGGTCGACTAGCGCGGACGAGGCCCCATGCACGCACGCGCAGAGCGGCACACTGGCAGGATGGGATCGGCTGTCGAGGCGCAAGGCCGCGTTCTCGGACGGGGCCGGCCGCACCCCCTTCTCGTGCTCCTGCTCGCGGCCGCCTTCGCCTGGACCGCCGGCACGACCGAGCTGGGCCTCAAGTCCATCGACGACTGCCGCTACGCGCGCAAGGGCCTCGAGATGATGCGGAGCGGGAGCTTCTTCGATGCGACCTGGGGAGGCCGTCCCGATTTCTCCTATCCGCCGCTCCAGTTCTGGCTCATCGGGCGCTCGATGGCGGTCTTCGGGCCGAACGACTTCGCGGCGCGGTTCCCGTCGCTGGTCATGGCGCTCGGCACCGTGGCGGTGACCTTCTGGATCGGCTGCCTGACGCTGGGACGAAGGGCCGCGCTCGCCGGGGTGGCGCTCCTCGCGCTCACGCCCATGTTCAGCAACCATGCGCGACGGTGCATGATCGACCTCCCGCTGGGGTTCTGGACGACGACCGCGTGCCTCGTGTTCCTTCTGGGACTCAGGCGACCGAGGCTCCTTGCGCTCTTCGCGGTGCCGCTCGGGGCGGCGCTCCTCACGAAGGGCCCGCTCGGGCTCTTCGCGCTTCTCGTGCTCCCGGCGGCGCTCGCGAGCGCCCGCCTACGGCCGGCCCTGCGAAGCCCGTGGCTGTGGATCGGACTTGCCGCCGGTCTCCTGGCCGGCGCATCGTGGCCGATCCACGAGGCGCTGCGCCACGGCAGCGCGTTCATGCGGGAGCACTTCGGGGCCACCGTGTTCTGGCGTGTCTTCGGCAAGGTGCCCCTGCCGCGCGAGTCCCCGAGCGCCTTCCGCCTCCTCTGGACGCAGTACCAGCCGCTCACCGTCCTGGCGGCCGCGGGCCTCGGGCTTCTGCTCTGGGTGCGGCGTCGGACGCGAGGCGACGTCTCCGACCTCCTCGTTGCCTGGGTCGTCGTCCCCCTCGTCGCCGTCTCCCTGTCGAGGTGGCGTGATCCCCGCTACCTCTATCCCATCCTCCCCGCGCTCGCGCTCCTCTCCGGTCATGCGCTCATCAGGCTCGCGAGGCCTCTGGCGAGCGCGGTCGCCGCATGGCTCGCCCCCGCGCTCCTCGTCGCCTGCGGCGTGGCGTATTGGGTTTCGCCCGGCGCGATCAGCACCGCCCCGAACGCGCAGTACAAGGCGTTCTCCCCGGTGGCGCGCGCGGAGCTCCCGAGTGGAGCGCTCGTGCCCTTCATCGGGGGCCGCGATGGGGACTTCTGGGAGGTGGAGAACATCGGGATGTGGTACTGGGACATCCAGCCGGAACCGCCGTGCTCGCCTGCCGCGGCGGTCGAGCGGGCGCGGTCGAGGGGCCACAACGCGCTCCTCGTCCAGAGAGGCAGGCTGGGCGGCCTCGACTCGCTTGGCGTCGCGTACGAAGTGCCCTTCGAGGCGCGATTCTCCCTCGTGAGACTCGCAGAATCCGGGAGTCCGTGACGATGCGCGCGGTTCCGCGGTGCCCGTCCACAAGGATGCGCCTGACGCTCGCGGCGCTCTTCGCCGCGGCCGCGTTCTCGTTCCTCGCCGGGGCGGCCACGGAGCCGCTCAAGGGGATCGATGACTGCCGCTACGCGCGCAAGGGGCTCGAGACGTGGAGGAGCGGGTCGTTCTTCGAGGTCACCTGGGGCGGCCGACCGGACTTCGACTACCCGCCGCTTCAGTTCTGGGTCCTTGGTCGCTCGTTCGCGCTCTTCGGCGAGAGCGACCTGGCGGCGCGACTTCCGTCCGTCCTCATGGCGCTCGCGGTCCTCGCCGCCACCTATCGCATCGGGAGGTCCGTGTTCGGGCGCGGCGCAGCCGTGTGCGCCGTGGCCGTCCTCGCCGTGACGCCCATCTTCGCGACGCACGCGCGGCGCTGCATGATGGACGTCCCGCTCTGCTTCTGGACGACGCTGGCCCTCTTGGTCTTCCTGGCGGGCCTGCGCCGCCCGAGACTCCACGCCCTCATGGCGCTGCCACTCGGCGCCGCGGTCCTCACGAAGGGCCCGCTGGGGCTGCTCCCGCTCGTCCTCGTGCCGGCGGCGCTTGCGACCCGCGAGGGGCGCGTCGCCCTGCGCAGCGGCTGGCTCTGGCTGGGGCTCGTCGGCGGGCTTCTCCTGGGAGCATCCTGGCCGGCCCGGGAGGCGATGGTCCACGGGCGGGCGTTCGTCGAGGAGCACTTCGTCCGCACCACGCTCTCGCCCGTCATGGGGACGCGAGGCGACCTGGGGCCGGCGAAGAGCTACGCCGTTCTGCTGCTCGAGAGGTATCAGCCGATCGTTCTGCCGGCGCTCGCGGGCTTCGTCGTCTACGCTCTGGACCGCCGGCGGAAGGCGGTCGGCGACCGGGGCAACCTCCTCGCGGCCTGGATCGTCCTCCCGCTCGCGCTGTACTCGCTCTCCACCTGGCGCAGCGACAAGTACCTGATCCCTCTGCTTCCGGCGATGGCGCTCTTCGCCGGGCATCTCCTCGACACGCGGGCCAGGCGGTTCGGCGCCGCGTTCGCGTCGTACGTCGCACCGGTGGTGCTCGCTGCGAGCGGCCTCGTCTACTGGCTCGCCCCGCAGCTCATCTCGGGACAGGGCAACATGGTCTACAAGGAGCACGCCCCGACGGCCCGTGCCGAGCTTCTTCCCGGAACCGTGCTCCCCTACGCGGGCGAGGCCGGCGGCCGCTACAACGACCGCGCGCAGACGGTGATGTGGTACTGGGATGTCGGCCTGGCGGAGCCGACCGCCCCCGCCGCCGCCGTCGCCGCCGCGATCGCGGCGGGCCACGGCGCGCTCGTGTGCTCGCGCGAGAGTCTCGCCGCGCTCGACTCGCTCGGCGTGCGCTACGAGACGCGGGTCATGGGAACGTGGGGGCTCGTGAGGGTCGTCTGGGAGCCGTCCGACGAGGCGCCCCGCACCGCACCCCAGGGGAAGAAGTACGCGGCGAGCGCCACGTAGACAGCCAGGCCGCCCAGGCCGGCGAAGTGCAGTCCCACGAACACGAAGATCAGAAGGTGCATCCTGACGACGCTCCCGTAGGCCGCGCCGACGCCGCGGTCGAAGCCCTCGACCTCGGAAGCCCGGCGGAAGTCCGCGAGCCGCGACACGAGGCTCGCAAGGACCAGCGGCCAGAACGACCAGAGCGCCGCCCCCGCCATGACGGCCGGGCTCGCCAGCCGCCCCTCCTCCCCAACCAGAGGGAAGAGCGCGTTGAGGAAGATCCCGTGCACGAAGTGGAAGCCTCCGAAGTGCACGGTGAAGAAGGCGAGCAGGGCGACTCCACCGGCGACGCTGACCCACCGCGGGGCCGTGCTGGAGTGCCTTCGGACGGCGCGCACGATCGAAAGGACGATGATGCAGTAGCCGACGACGAGACTCGAGATCCAGAGGCCCCAGACGACGTCGCGCGCCTGCCAGCGCTCGACGGCAGCCCAGGCCACGACGCCGGCGAACGCGGCGAGGTCGCGCGCCGCCTGAGGAAGGCCCACGCGAGCGCGGCGAGGCGAAGGGTCCGCCGCCGTCATGTTGTCGCTCGCCGACTGCGTCTTGGGCATGGCACCTCGCTGGTGGATCGGCTGACGGCCGTTCTCCCGCTGGGACACTCCCTAGCAAGCTGCGTGCCTCGCCGGGACGGCGGGCCGTGGTCTTCGGGGACAAGGGGTTCCCCGAGGGCACCGAGGTTGAAGGCACCTACACGTTCAACTCGTACCGCCTCACCTACCGCTACACGCTCACGGAGGGCGACCGGTTCGAGGCCGGGGTGGGATTCACGGCGAAGATCAGGAACGCCCTGATCCGGGTGGAGGGCAACGGACAAGAGGCGGAGAAGAAGAACGTCGGCTTCGTGCCGCTCCTCAACTTCCGCCTCGCATGGAGCCTCACCGACAGGGTGGGACTCCTGCTCGAGGGCGATGCGCTTGCGGCTCCGCAGGGCCGCGCGGAGGACGTCGTCGCGGCGGTGATGGTGGCCGCGAGCGATCGGGTGCGCGTCCGACTCGGCTACCGTATCGTGGAAGGAGGCGCCGACAACGATGAGGTCTACACCTTTGCGCTGCTCGACTACGCGTCGGCCGCGGTCATCGTCGGCTTCTAGGGCGGCGGTGGCCGTCCTGGGCGCCCTCCTGTTCCTCGCGCTCGCGGTCGGGACCGCGGCAGGTCGGGACCCACACCGTTGTCTGGGACGGCCTCGACGGCGAGGGGCGCCGCGCCGCGTCGGCTGTCTACGCCTGCGAGGTCGAAGCCGAAGGCGAGCGGCTGCGGGTGCCGATGGTGCTGCTCCGCTAGTCCCGATCCGACGAGCTCCGCGGCTTCCGCAGCACTGCCCACACGGTGCACGCGTACCTGTTCTGGTACCTCTCGCCCGGATGCGCGAGCCGCCGGAGCGCCCTCAGTGCCTGGCTCCTCGGCCTTTCGGTGACGAAGAGCTCCTCGACCTCGACACCGACCCGACCCGCCCTGCCGCGGATGAACTCCGCCGCCTCGGTCGTGTTGAAGAACCACTTGTGTCTGTCCGCAGGCCGCGCGTGGGGCAGCCCGTAGTGCACGATCCTGCCCTTCCCCCGCTCGATGCGCCGCCGCGCGATGTTCCAGCAGTTCGGCAGAGACACGATGACACGCCCGCGCGAGACTCTCATCAGCTCGTCGAACAACGCATGGAGGTTGTCGAGGTGCTCGAGAACGTCCACGCAGAGCACGGTGTCGAAGGCGTCATCGTCGAACGGCAGCCGCTCGGCCTTCTCGAGGTCCAGCACGATGTCCGGCCTGCCGGCGACGTCAACACCCACGTACGATGCCTCGCTGAGTAGCGTCCTGAGCGGCGCTTCGAAGCACCCGACGTCGAGCACGGATCCGCGCAGGTGCTTGGCGAATCTCTCCGCCACGAACCTGCTTCTGTCCTCGCGCGAGGAGAACTGCACGTAGACGGTCGGCAGCGACACGATGGCCCCCGGGCTACGCCGTCTTCCCGCGCGCCGCGACCGTCGCCCGCGCGGCGACGAGAAGCACGACCAGCGCGACGTCCACGATCATGTGGCCCCACCAGAACCCGCTCATGGTGATCCCGCCGGCCCTGAGCTGGAAGAACGACCCGAGCTGCGCCGCGATGCCCAGCGCGAACCTCAGGATCGCGATGTTGAACACGAGGAGGTGCTTCTCGGGCGCCTTCGCAGCGAAGTAGAACAGGAGCCCGAGGCAGATCATCACCGCGCCGAACGCGTGAACGTAGTTGATGTCCTGGAGCGGGTACTCGAGGTTGAAGAGCCTCGCGATCGCCGGCGATCCGAAGAGCGCCGGGATCCCGCGCGGGACGACCTCCACGATCGCCGCGATGACGAGCATGACGCGTGCGAAGCGGAACATCGTTCCCTCCTCCGGCCGCGCAGGCGGCCTCGACCGCCGCTAGCGGCCCGCGGCGGCGCCCGACGTGACGCCGAGCCCCTTCGATGCGCGAAGCGGATACACGCGCTGCTCGGCGTGGTCCCTTTGGAACGTCGACAGCTTCAGGAACACGTACGACATGACGCCCGCGTGGAAGCACCACGCAAGCGGGTTTCGCTCTCGTCGGTAGCTTGAGACCAGTCGCCACCACCTCCGCGCGATCTTCCGCCTCGAGTAGAACGACTCGTTCACGCGCACGAACGCATCGAACACCTGCTCGGGCGTCACTCGCTTCGGCCGGATGACGAGGTGATCACCTTCGTAGTGCGAGAGGTCGCTGTCGATGATCCTCCCCTGCTCGAGCGCGCGGCGATGAAACGGCGTCCCGGGGATCGGGATGGAGATGGAAAGGAGGATCACGCTCGGGTCGATCTCGTCCAGCTTCGAAGGAAGGTCCGCGTAGTACTCCGGCGTGTCCTCGTCGAGCGCGAGCATGAGTCCCGTCATCGTCATGATGCCGTGGTGCCTGAGCTTGTCGAAGAGCTCGCGGTACTCCGCGACCTTGTTCTGCCGCTTGTGGACGGACGCGAGGCTGGGCTCGGAGAGCGACTCGAGCCCGATGAAGGCCATCGTGCAATGGGCCTTCGCGAGGAGGTCCACGAACTCGTCGTCGTGAAGACAGTCGAAGCTGAACTGCGTCCCGAGCGCCCAGAGGTCGAGCTTCGCGATCTCGCGGAGCAGGTCCTTCGCGTACCCCAGGTCGCCGCCGAGGTTGTTGTCGTACAGCATCGCGAGCTTGCGCTTGCGAAGCGGGAGCTTCGATGTCGCGCTCAGGTCGTTGATGACCTCGCCGATCGGGCGCGTGCGGAACGGCGCGCGGCGGACCGTGAGCTGGCAGAAGCTGCAGTCGTAGGGGCAGCCGCGCGTCGCCTCGGTGACGACGGGCGCGTCGAACACGGGCTCCACGAGGTCGTAGCGCGGCGGCGGGATGCCGTCGAGCGGCGGCGCGAACGGGGCGTCGTAGCGCTTCTTCAGACGCCGGGCGACGAGGTCCTCGACGACCGCGGGCCACACGCGCTCGGCCTCCCCGACGACGATCGCGTCGAAGTGCGGCGCGGCGTCGTCCGGGAAGGCCGTCACCCACTTCCCGCCTGCGACCACGGTCTTCCCCTTCGCGCGGAACCGCGCCGCCACCTGGTAGGCGTGCGGCGCGCAGAAGTCCATGAACGAGAGCGCGACGAAGTCCGCGTCGGCGTCGTAGTCGATGGGGCGGACCATCTCGTTCCGAAGCGAGACCTCGACGATCGGCGGCGTGAGACCTGCGAGCAGGACACCCGAGAGCGGCGGCGCCGGCGAGCGCGCGAAGTACGCCTCCTGGTCGCCGAGGTTCTGGAAGAGCACGATGATCTCGAGCTTGGGCAGGCTCATGGCTCCTCCCTGAGCTCGCGCGCGATCGAGCGCATCGCCCGCTCCACGACGAACGGCGCGATCCCGCGCAGGACGTTCAGCGCACGGCCGCGGGCGGTGAGGAACACATCGCGCCCGCCGGCCTCGATGCCTCGGACGGTCGCCCGCGCGACGCTCTCCGGCGGCGCGTAGCGGCCGGGCGGTCGCCGCGCCCCGCCGACGCGCTTCTCGGCCTCGAAGATCTCGGTCCGGGTGTAGCCGGGATAGACGAGCATGACGCCGACGCCGGTCCCGGCGAGCTCGGCGCGGTACGACTGGCTCATCGCGGCGAGCGCGGCCTTGCTCGCTCCGTACGCCGCGAGGTACGGCACGCCGTGGAGCGCGGCCGTCGTGACAACGTTCACGATGAGCCCCGACCCGCGCCGCAGCATGAACGGCAGCGTCTCCCGCATGCAGTGGAGCGCCCCGTAGAAGTTCACGGCGAACACCCGCGTGTAGTCGTCGACGGAGGTCCGCGCGGCGTCCCCGAACACGCTCACGCCCGCGTTGTTGACGAGGACGTCGATGTCCCCGACCCGCTCGACGGCCCCTCCGATGAGCGAGCGCGCCTGAGCGGGGTCGGAGACGTCGCAGGCGACGGCGACCGCGGCCGGCGCGGACGGGAACCGCTCGGCGATCTCGCGGGCCGCGCTCTCCAGACGGTCGAGCCTCCGCGCGGCCAGCGTCAGCGCCGCCCCGCGCCGCGCGAGCTCGATGGCGATCGCGCGCCCGATCCCCGACGAGGCGCCCGTCACGATCGCGTGCCTGCCCTCAATGCGCATGCCTTCCCTCCAGCCTGTCGTAGAGCGCCTGGATGAGGTCCGTGCACGTTCGCTCGACGGCCTTGCGGCGGACCTTGAGCGTGGGCGTGAGGGTGCCGTCCCCTTCGCTGAACGGCCGAGCCAGGAGTTCGAAGGCCACGACGCGCTCGTACGGGGCGGCCTCGGCGTTGGCGGTCAGCACCTCCTCGCCGATGATCGCCCGGATCTGGGGGTGCGCAAGCAGCGCCTCGTACGGCTCCGCCGCGATGCCGCGCTCCTCGGCGAACCTCGCGAGCGCCGCCCTGTCGGGCACGATGAGCGCGACGATGCTCTTTCTGCTGTCCCCGAACACGACGGCCTGACTGACGTACGGGCTCCTCGCGAGCCGCTGCTCGATGGGAGCGGGCGCGACGTTCTTCCCGTACGAGGTGACGATGATCTCCTTGCTCCGGCCGGTGACGATGAGGTTCCCCCGGTCGTCGAACTCGCCGAGGTCCCCCGTGTGGAACCAGCCGTCCGGGTCGAGGGCGCGGGACGTCTCCTCCGGCTTCCCGAGATAGCCCTTCATGACGTTCGGTCCACGGACCAGAATCTCGCCGTCGGCGGCGATCCGCACCTCGACGCCCTGGAGCGGCCGCCCGACCGTCCCGAGCCGGTGGGCCCCGGCCTCGCCGCAGCACACGACGGGCGAGGTCTCGGTCAGTCCGTAGCCTTCGACGATGGTGAGCCCGAGCACGTGGAGGATCTTCCCGATGCGACGATCGAGCGGCGCGCCGCCGGAGACGATGAGGCGCAGACGCCCGCCCGCGACCTTCCGGAACTTCGACGCGACGAGCGCGTCGTACACGCCGCACCGGAGAGCGAGCCACGGCGGGAGGCGCTCCCCGCGGTAGCGCCGATTGGCACGCTCGTTGAGGAGCGCGAACGCGCGGCGAACGACGCCGCGCCCGGCGCCCGGTCCACCCTCGACCTTCGCGAGGGCGACCTCGTAGGCGCGCTCGAGCACGCGGGGCACGGCGATGAGCACGGTCGGGCGCACGAGCCTGATGTCGTCGGCCACCGTGGCGAGCCCCTGCGCGTAGGCCACGGTCCCGCCCGCGAACAGGAACACGTAGTGCCCGCAGGTGCGCTCGAACATGTGCGCGAGCGGAAGGTACGAGAGCGCCGAGTCGTCCGGGGTGATGCCGTACCGTCGGATGAGGGCGCGGACGTTGGAGACGATGTTCGCGTGCGTGAGCACCGCGCCCTTCGGTTCCCCGGTCGTCCCGGAGGTGTAGACGATGGTCGCGACGTCGGAAGGCCCGACGTTCGGCAACCTGTCCGGGGCGGCACCGGACGGGCCGGCGTCGGCGCGCGGCGATGAGGCGCCGGCTGCGGCCCGCGGGGCGTCGGGCATGCCGAGCGCGGACAGCGGCACAACCGCCTCGAGGCTGCCGCCCTCGTGAGCGAGCGACTCGGCCACCGCGAGGAGGTGCGCG
>VGIX01000026.1 GCA_016867725.1 Candidatus Effluviviaceae Genus I sp. | reverse complement strand
TCACCCAGAGGTCACCGCCGGCGCACCTAGCCAGCCGGGCACTTCCATCGCCGTCGCGGGTGGGGTCGTCGGGCGCGTTCACAAGGCCGCCTTCTGCCCACCCCGTGTCCCCCAAGACCGCGTACCGCAGATCGGGCGTCTGGGACAGACTCCAGTCCCACACGATGATCGGTCTCCCGTCAGGCGTGATGTTGATGTCACAGACACCGAGATTCCCGGTCCGGTTCTCCACCCGCATCGGCGCCGACCACCCCCCCTCGTCACGCCGCGCCGCGTACACCTTGTGCTCGGCGGAGGTGATGTTGTTCCAGCGAAGCCACGCCACCCACGCCCGCCCCTCTTCATCCGTCGTCAGCGCCGGGTCCTCGTCGTCCTCGCCCTCGAACCCCAGCTGCTCGATCTCGCCCCAGACCCTCCCGTCCCAGTGCCGCAGGTACAGGTCCCGATCCACACGCCCAGCAGCCCTCGACGACTTCACCACCCACACATCCTCGCTGCTCGACGCGTGGATCGCGTAGTTGTCCCACCGGCTCCCTTGGGTGAACACCGTGTCCGGGGGTGCCCACCCGGCCCCGGTCCAGTGCGTCACCACCTGGATGTACCCCAGCGTGGACCTGTAGCGCTCCCACACGAC
Source organism: Candidatus Effluviviaceae Genus I sp. (assembly GCA_016867725.1). Lineage (NCBI taxonomy): Bacteria > Candidatus Effluviviacota > Candidatus Effluviviaceae > Candidatus Effluviviaceae Genus I sp. The sequence continues at coordinate 24,700 of VGIX01000026.1, read as the reverse complement.
CCACGGGATCCCGTCCGAGCCCATGGACATCCGTGGGCAGCGGTCCATGATCGCGTTGTCCTCGTGGATCTTCTCCCGCGGCGACTGCACCCCGTTCTCGATCCGCACGCAGTACGTCTCGCTGTCGCCCTGCACGGGATCCGTGGTTGACCACACGATCCACACGACCCCATCCGGCGACACCTCCACGTTCGGGAAGATGCTGTCGTACCCGTCGTTCGGTCTGACCATCTCCGCGGGCGACCAGAGACCAGCCGCGCCCGCGAGCGACGCTGCGGCGAGCAGGACCGCGCCCACTGACGCGAGTCCGAGCAGATGCCTGAGTGAACGCTGTTGCCTTATCATGATGCGGCCTCCGGGCAGGGAGTCCTTGGAGGCAATCCGGAGCGCGGCGAGGCGGGAGGGGTGGGAATTCGGAGAGCGGGCACTTAGATCGAGCGGCTCTCCCTCATCGGAGCATCACCGCCGTCCTCAGGTGCTCCGTCTCCCCCGCCTTCACCCGGCAGAAGTACACGCCCGCGGCGACGGGCTGGCCCGCGTGGTCGCGCCCGTCCCACACGACCTCGTGGACGCCGCGACCGAACGCGCCGCTCGCGAGCGACCGCACCCGCCGCCCGGCCGCGTCGTACACGGCGACGGTCACGTCGGTCTCCGAGGGCAGCGTGATCGCGAGCGAGGTGCCGCCGGTGAAGGGGTTCGGCGCGCAGCGCCCCACGGAGAACGCGAGCTCGGCGCCGTCGGGCACCGACGTCTCGCTCTGCACGAACGCCTGGAGCGTCACGCGCAGGGTGTCGAGCGCCGTCGCGCCGGGCTTCGCCTGATCGTCGCGCGTCAGGAGCAGCAGCGTCGCCACGTACAGGCTGTCGCTCGCCGCCCCGTCGGCGTCGAACGCGAGCGTGTACTCGGCGGGCGTCGCGCCCACCGTCGAGGGCGAGAAAGCGTCCACGAAGCTGAACCGTCCGCCGCCGCCCACGATCCCCGCCGCGTGGACCTCGAGCACGGCCTGCAGCGCGTCGAACCCGACGTTGAAGACGGCGAGCGACTCCGGTGTGAACTCCCCGCTCCCGTGGGAACCGAAGTCGAGCACGCCATCCAGGGCGACCTCGCTCTCGTCGAGCGAGGGCCTGGCGTGGCGGAGCACAGCGCCCGAAAGCTCGATGTTCCACGTAGGATGGTCCACGTCGTTCGCGGAGACGACGAGCGCGCCCTCCCTGACGCCCGCCGACGACGTGTCGAGCGAGATGGGGTGCTCGTCCGACCCGCCGGCCTCGAGCTCGAACGGCCCCGTGGGGCCTCCGAACCCCGACGGGACCGCTAGGGAGTACCGGAGTTCGTCGGCCGGCGCGACCGCCGCGTTCGTCACCTCGAGCGTCGCGGTCCTCACGCCCCCGACGATGGCCTCGCCGAGGACGAGCGTCGCCGGCGCGTCCACCTTCGCCGGCACCTGGATGTCCATGTACACGGGCACGTGGTCCGCCGCATCGTGGAGCGCGTCCGCGATGACCGGCCCGACCGCGTAGTTCGTGCCCGCGTTGATGGCGAGGTTGAAGTGTTGCCCGTCGTTGCCGTAGGCCGTGTAGGTGCCGTGGATGACCGAGAGGCCCTCGCCGTCGTCGAACGAGTACGACACGAGAAGCTGGTCGAAGCGATCGTCCATCCCGCCCGTCGCGCCGCCGCCGAACGCCTCGGTCCGCGTGGACTGCGTGTGGATGTCAGCGAAGTACGCGTTGTCGTACCAGGTGCCCGGCTGGTTGATCGGGTCCTTGAGCCGCCCGTTGTTGTTCGCCTCGCTCCGGACGAGCTTCAGGTATGCGTCCTCATCGCTCGAGCGGATATTGAGGTCGGCGCCGAAGATGAAGTGCGAGCCCTCGGGGAGCGCGTTCAGGTGGTTGCGGAGGACGGTGGTCTCGCTCAGGCGCTGGCTCTTGTCGGAGGACGTGGTGCCGGCCTTGAGGTGCGCCGAGTACACCCTGAACTCGGCCGCGCTCGAGCTGTACCCCACGGGCCGGAGGACGTACTCGGAGATGTTGCGAAGTGTCGTTGGGATCTCCTGATGCGAGATGAGCTCGACCGTCGCGACCTTGTAGAAGAGCGCGTTGTCGGTGTCGGGGCCGTCCACGAACGGGCCGGCCGCGTAGGTGCCGGGGTTCGTGTGGTTCATCGCGCCGCTCAGGAACTGGTTGACCCCGGCCTGGCTGAGCATCTCCTGGACGATGAGGACGTCGGCGTCCACCTCGTCGAGGACCGTCCGGAAGCACGGCACGCGCGCCGACCCGGTGGTCCCCGGGAAGTTGAGGACGTTGTAGGTCACGACGCGGAGCGCCTCCGCCTGGGGCGGCAGGGCCAAGAGAAGGACCGCAAACAGCAGGGGCATCCAATGGTGACGCATGGCTGGGGTCTCCATCGTCAGGTCCGGCACGGCCCAAGGGGGTGCCTCGGCGCGGGCACACTCACAATGCCCCATTTTGCACCAACTTCAGCAGTCTGTCAAGGCCGGGTTCGACCTGGAGCCCTCCACCCGCCTACGCCTCGCGGACGACCCCCAGCTTGCGGAGCCGCTCGGCGTCCGGCCTCGACACGCGCACCCGCATGACGACGCTGTCGCCGTCCTCGGTTCTGGACAGCACCTCTCCCCGTTCGTGGACGAGCGCCGCCGTCTTCCCGTCGCCCGGCGGAAGCGCCACCTCGACGACCTCCTCGCGCGACTCGACGATCGCGAGCACCGCCTGCCTGATGCCGTCCAGGCCCTCCCCGCTCGTCGCGCACGTGAAGATCGCGCTCGGGTAGAGCCGGCCGAGCCGCCCGAGCGCGCCGCTCTCGACGACGCGGTCGATCTTGTTGAACACGAGCCGGGTCGGGCGGTGCTCCGCCCCGATCTCCTCGAGCACCTTCTCGGCGAGCTCCATGTACCGCTCGCAGTTCGGCCGCGAGACGTCCACCACGTGCAGCAGGAGGTCCGCGCTTGCGACCTCCTCGAGCGTCGCGTGGAAGCTCACGACGAGGTGGTGCGGGAGCTTCTTGATGAGCCCGACCGTATCGGTGAGGAGCGCCGCGTGGCCGCCGGGAAGTTCGAGCCGCCTCGTGGTCGCGTCGAGGGTCGCGAAGAGGAGGTCCTCGGTGAACACGTCGGCGCCGGTGAGCGCGTTCATGAGCGTGGACTTGCCGGCGTTCGTGTAGCCGACGAGCGCGACACGCGTGAGCGCGCTCCGCTGCTTCCGCTGCGTGCTGCGCTCGACCTCGAGGTCCTCGAGCATCCGCTTGAGGACCCCGATGCGCGTGCGGATCCGCCGCCGGTCGGTCTCGAGCTGGGTGTCGCCGGGGCCGCGCGTGCCGATGCCGCCGCCCAGGCGGTCGAGATGCTCCCAGAGCCTCCTGAGACGCGGGAGCTCGTACTCGGACTGCGCGAGTTCGACCTCGAGCTTGGCGGCGCGGCTCTGCGCGCGGCGCGCGAAGATGTCGAGGATGAGCTCGGTGCGGTCAATGACGCGGATGTCGGTGGCCTTCTCGATCTCCCGGGCCTGGGCCGGTCGAAGGTCGTCATCGAAGATGAGCAGGTTCGCCTCGTACTGCGCCGCGGCGTCCTTGAGACGAGCGATCATCCCGCTCCCGACGTAGGTCTTCCCGTCGAGGCGCGTGCGGTTCTGGACGAACCGCTCGGCGACCGTCGCGCCCGCGGTGCGCGCGAGCTCGGCCAGCTCGTCGAGCGACTCGTGCTCCTCCTCCATCGTCCGGTCGGGAAGCCGCACGCCGACCAGGATCGCCCGCTCGTTCCGGGGCACGCTTCGTGGCTTGATGATGCGCCTCCAGCGACCCGGCGCGCCTAGAGCGCGGTGGGCCCGCCTCGGCCGCCCGGGACCGGGCCGCCGGTCGTGAAGGTCCCGCTCTCGGAGAACGGGAACGTCTTCGTGACGATGCCGCTCCGCACGGTCACGCGACCGTGCAGTCTCCACCGCTGCTCGCCGCCGTCGAGGATGCTCTGAAGGGCGTCCGCGCCGCTGCTCCACCTGAGGGTGACGGGAACGCTCACCGTCGCCGAGCCGCCGGCGGGCACGCTCACGGGGCTGTCCTGTCGCCCGTCGAGCACCTCGACCCCGTTCATCTCGAGCGTGTAGAGGATCCCCGACGCCTCCGCGGCAACGTCGTTCGGGTTCGTCACCTTGATCTCGACGAGAAGCTCCACGCCCTCGGCCGAAAGCCCGTTCAGCTCCACCCCCTCGACCGTGAGAGCCGGCCGCGCGATGGTTGAGCAGCCGGCGAGCGCTGTGAGGAGCGCCACGGGAAGGACGGCGACGACGGCGGTGCTGCGGACGCGGCCCATCACTGGTCTCCCCCTTGCCGTGCGTCTGCGAGGACCGCGGCCAGCTCGCGCGCCACGTCGCCGACAGCGGCCGCGACGGCCGGCGTCATCGCGGCGCCGAACTCCGTCGTCGCCGCCTGGACGGCGACGAGGTGAATCGCCGCGCCCGTCGTTTCGGCGAGCGCGGCGAGGAACGTCCCGATGGGCAACGCGTGCGTGCCGAGCGTGAGGCCGCCGGCGCCCTCGGCGGCCGACACGACGCGGACCTCGCCCGGCGCCGCCCCGAAGTCGGCCGCGTCCACGACGATGACCGCGTCCGGGCGCGCGCGGCGGAGCGGCCCCGACAGGTTCTCAGGCGCCTGGCCGCCGTCGAAGACGAGGCCGGGAAAGCGCCCGCCGAGCTCCCGCGCCACGAGCGAGCCCGCGCCGTCGTCGCCCCGGAGATCGTTGCCGATCCCGAGGACGACGACGCAGCCGCGGGCGGCCGCCCGCAGCGCGGCGGCCCACGGCGCCGCCGGATCGAATGACGACTCGCGCGTTGACACGCGCGCGATTGAACCACAACGGGTCGCGTGGCGCCAGCGGCGCGCGGCCTCACCGCGCCACCACGAGCTTCCTCACGTCCACCGCGCCGCCCGCCTCGAGCTTCACGAAGTACACGCCCGAGGCAAGGCCGCGGCCGCCCTCGTCACGGCAGTCCCACGCCACGCGGGTCAACCCGGGCGCCGCCGATCCGCTGAACGGCCGCGCCACCAGCCGCCCTGCAACGTCGTAGACGGACAGCGTCGCGTCGCCGCCCGCCGGCAGCATGAACGCAAGCTCGGCGCCCGCGCGGGCGGGGTTCGGCCACGGGGCCGCGAGGGCCGCGGTCGCCCGTCCCGCCGCCTCGTCGCCCTCGGGCACGTCCGTCCCCGTGGTCCACACCAGGAACGAGAGCCCCCCCGCCGTGTTCAGGAAGTTCCCGTCCATGTCGTACATGAGCTCGACGACGTCCACCATGCCGATCCCGGGATCGCCCGCGTCGAGGAAGAGCGTGCGGGGCTCGCGGGCACCGGCCGGCATCGGGATCGAGTCCACGCCCGCGGGGGCGAGATGCGCCGACCAGCCCGCGGGCAGGTAGGTCTTCATCCTCACGACCACGATCGCGTCCTCGGACCGCGGGTTCGCCGCCCAGAAGTGCAGGAACGTCCCGGAGTACGGCGCGAGCTGCGTGCGGTGAACCGCCCTGCACGCGAGGTTGTTGTCGAACTCCACCCACTCGCTGTGCGGCGGATCACCCGCGCAGGACGCCCGCACGCCGAACGTGTAGTACGGCTGGCCGAACGTGTTGCCGGTCGGGGGCATGAACGTCACCGGGTTCGTCTCAACGACCTGACCGGGCGCGATGCCGAGGATCGTGGTGGAGGCGAACGGCGCGAGCGCCCCAGGCACGTTCTCCACCAGCGTGGGGTCGCCGTAGAAGAACTGCACGACGACGGTGCTCAGGGTGGCGACACCCCTGTTCTCGGCCTCAAGCCTGATGGTGTTCGGTGTTCCCGGCGAGTAGAGGTCGGGTGCGATTGTGAAGTGGTGCCCCACCCACCAGTTGTGCCGCGGGATGCGGCAGATCGAGATGTCCCCCGCCACGGGCGCCGGCACGTCGACCGTCGTCCTGGTCATACTCCCGATGTCGTCGGCGTAGCCGCCGGGGAACGAGTGCGCGACCGGCGTCACGCGCCCCCACGTCTCGGCGATCACATGCGTGCCGTTCGCGCGCGCCTGGGTCACGCACTGCCACGAGTTCTGCTGGAGCTGGCCGCTCGACACGAGGTTCGCGAAGTCGATGGTCGCCGCCTGGTTCTGCGCGAGCGCGCTGTTCAGCTGCTGCCCGACCGCCGGGAAGAAGCTCAGCTTGCCCTTGGTGACGACGGCCGCGCCTGTCCCCGTCGCGGGGAGGAAGTCGTTGTAGGTGGCCGTCGCGCTCACTTGGTAGTTCGCGGGGACGAGCGACCCGAGGGACGCCGGCACCGTGATGCCTGTCGTCCACGGAAAGACCACCAGAAACTCCTTGCTCGTCCACCAGGTGTTCCAGAACGTGTTCTGGTTGATCATGAGCGCGGGCCCGAGCGTGGGATCGTGGATGAGGAAGGTGCCCATCGCGTCGCTCACGCCGCGCACCACGATGGAGTGCCCGATCACCGTGTCCTCGACGTCGGTGTAGCCCGTGCGCTGCGTGTCCGAGTCGCCGGGATCGACCGTCGGGAGGGAATCTCCGACGGCCGCTGCGTTCACGTTGACCATGATGGGCCACCCGGACATCAGGAGCTGCTTGAACTGCTGCATCGTCCAGCCGTTCGCGGTCCAGTTCCCTTCGATCCCGACCAGCCCGTACCTGCTGCGCGGCCCCGGCACCTGCCACACGAGCGGCCAGGAGTAGCCTGTCTGGCCAAGCGGCACGTAGTTCGGCGGGTTGCAGGGCCACGCGGCGGTCGCCGGCGAGAAGTGCACGGCGCGCCGCGCGTCCGTGAGGTACGTGCCGCAGTGCGAGCCGCCGCCCATGCAGTCGTTCGTGTTCGCGACGGCGGCGAACTCCTGCTGCGGCAGCGGCGGGTTCGCGTGCGGGCAGCCGTTCTGCATCAGGTAGTTGAAGAGCATGTCGAGGCAGGCGTTCGTGCAGTAGCCGTTTGGGATGGCGGCGTTGCCCGGCTCGGTCCACTGCCAGTTCACCGGCACGTTCGGGTCGTTGGGCGGGATCTGCGAGTGGTAGCGGACCGGGAGACGGATGTTGAACTGAGCGGCGGCAGGCGCAGCGGCAAGCAGCGAGGCGGCGAGGAGCGCCGCGAGCGCGGTGGGCGCGACGAAGGCGGCGGCCGACGCGTGATGGCGGCATCCCATGGGTCTCCCCCTTTCCGTCAGGGAGCCACCGGGTCCGGGCCCGCTGCGTCGTCGGCCTCGGCGGTGAGGTCGGCTCGTCCCCGGCACGCGGGCCGGGGCCTGGCCAATGCTCGTAGCAGACGATGTCTGGCGATTATCATACCAGGGGGACCACGTGCGGGAAAGGGGGTCTGTTGACGCCGCGGTGCGCCGCGGGTAGCCTAGCGGCCTCGGAGCGGGGCTCGGCAGAGGGTTGACCGGAATCAGGGAGGGTGAAGCACTATGAGATCGGCCACTGCAGGCGCGTCGGGAGCGGCGGTCCTTCTGTGGGCGGCATGCTGCCTGGGAACCACCATCCGCGTGGACATCGCCGGCGGCGGCGACTACAGGACCATCCAGGAGGGGATGGACGCCGCGGCGTCCGGCGACACGGTGGTCGTCGCGAGCGGAACCTACCCCATCACGAGCTCCATCAGCTACGGCGGCAAGGAGGTCGTGCTCCGCGCCGAGTACTCGCGCAACGCCGTCATCAACTGCCAGGGCATGACCCGCGCGGTCCGTTTCGAGGGCGAGGGTGCGGGAGCCAAGCTCATCGGCTTCGTGATCGTAGGCGGGAACGCCGGCTACGGCGGCGGCGTGAACTGCAGCGGCGGCACGCTCGCGACCGTCTCCGACTGCTACATCGTGAACTGCACCGCGGAGCTCGGGGGCGGCATCTACGTCTATCAGTCGGACGTTACCGTCACGGCATGCGAGATCATGTGGTGCAGCGCGACGGAGGCGGGCGGAGGCATCTACTCCTACTGGAGCGCGGACGCCTCCTTCGCAGGTCTCGTCCTCGCCGGCAACTCCGCGCCCGCCGGCGGCGGGATGTACCTCTGGGGAAGCTCCCCCGCGGTCCAGTCGTGCACCCTCTACAGGAACACGGACGCCCTGCACGTGCGGGGCAGCACCGCCGGCCTGACCGTGCTTCAGAGCATCCTCGCCTTCAGCACGGTCGGCAAGGGCATCTCGTGCTCCGAAGGCGGGGCGCCCTTCGTGGGCATGTGCGACGTCTTCGGCAACGCGGGCGGCGACGACATCTGCGGGACCTCATGGGAGAACGCGAGCGTGGATCCCCGGTTCTGCAACATGGAGCAGTGGGACGTCGAGCTCTGCGCGAACTCGCCATGCCTTCCCGGGGGCATCAGCCCGGCGTTGATCGGCGCGATGGGGCAGGGCTGCGGCGACTGCGAAGCGCCCGCCGCGCGATCGAGCTGGGGCGCCGTGAAGGCGCTCTACAGGTAGGCAACATGGAGCGCGAAACCGAGCGGGACGTGACGCTCACCACTGACCGACTCGTCCTCCGCGAGTTCCGCGAGGACGACTGGAGCGCGGTGCACGAGTACGCCTCCGACCCCGAGGTCGTGCGCTACATGCCGTGGGGTCCAAACTCCGAGGAAGACACCAGGGCCTTCATCGAGCGGGCGCTCGCCCTGCGGTCCGGCGACCCCAGGAAGGGCTACGAGTTCGCCGTCACGCTGCGCGACGGCGGGCGACTCATCGGCGGCTGCGGAATCCACGCGATGAGCCTCGCGAACAGATCGGCCTTCATCGGGTACTGCTTCCACCCGGACGCCTGGGGGCACGGCTACGCGACCGAGGCCGCGCGGGCGCTCGTCGAGTTCGCGATCGGGACGCTCGGGCTCCATCGCGTGGCCGCGACCTGCGACATCGAGAACGCCGCCTCGGCGCGGGTGCTCGAGAAGGCCGGGATGAGGAGAGAGGGGCACTTCCGGGAGGACGCGCTCGTGCGGGGCAGGTGGCGTGACTCGTACCAGTATGCGCTGCTCGACCACGAGTGGAAGGGGGCAACGCCGTGAGGACACTCAGCCGCGCGCCGGTGACCACGACGGCCGTGCTGGTCATCGTTGCGATCCTCCAGTTCCTGCACTACTACCCCATCCTCCCCGACCGGATCGCCGTGCACTTCGGACCGGGCTGGGAGCCCGACGCGTGGAGCGACACGCGGTCGTTCATGATCGTCTACGGCCTCGTCGAGGGGCTGGTGGTCGTCACGGCCCTGCTCGGGGTCCTGCTCATGGAGCGCGGGCACGCGGGGGCCGTCAACATCCCGAACCGTGACTACTGGCTGAGCGCCGAACGACGCCGCGAGACGCTCCACTATCTCGCCGAGCAGTTCCTGTGGCTCGAGTGCCTCACGCTCGCGTTCCTCATCGCGGTCGCGCAGACGATCTTCAAGTTCAACCTGCGGGGCGTTGCGCCGCTGCTCGTGCGGGACTTCTGGGTGACGTTCGTGGCGTTCCTCGTGGGCATCGGATGGGTGTGCGCGCGGCTCGCGAAGCGCTTCGGCCGGAAGCCGCCGGTTGCCGGCTGACCCGCCCGCCCCCGCGTGGTATCATGGTCGGGTTGCCCGATGGACCCGACGCATTCCCCCTGTGAGGAGGACATTCATGCCCGACGCGAAGGGAGCCGTCCCGCGCTGGGACCTTTCGAACATCTACGCAGGCCTGGACTCCGAGGACTTCCTCGCCGCCACGGCCAGGGTCGAGGCCGACCTCAAGGACCTCGAGGCCTTCATCGAGCGCAACAAGATCGGGCGGCTCAAGGCCGCGCCGAAGGACGTGGCGGGCACAGGCCGCGTCCTCGACGAGGCCATCGAGCGGCTGAACTCGCTCATCACGCTCTGGCGCACCCTCGAGTCGTACGTCTACTGCGTCATCACGACGGACTCCTACAACGCGCTCGCCAGGCGCCGCAAGAGCGAACTCGAGATGCTGGACGTCCGGTTCACCAAGTGTTACGTGCGGTTCGAGATGTGGGTGGGGTCGCTCGCGCCCGCGCTCGACCGGATCGCCGCCGGCGCGACGGCCGCGCGCACACACCGCGCCAAGCTCGGCGACATCGCCGAGCACAGCCGGTTCCGCATGGAAGCCCTCCTCGAGGACCTCGCGTTCGAGCTCGTCGTGTCGGGCAGCGCGGCCGCGTGGAAGCTCCACGGCGCGGTCACGAGCCAGCTCAAGGTCCCCTTCGAGAAGGACGGGAAGACGACCGAACTCCCGATGACGGTCATCCGGAACCTCGCGAACAACCCGGACGAGAGCGTGCGGCGCAGGGCCTACGAGACCGAGCTCTCGGCGTGGGCGTCCATCCGCGAGCCGGTGGCCTACGCCCTGAACAGCGTCAAGGGCGGCGCGGTCACGCTCGCGAAGCGCCGCGGCTACGAGAGCGCTCTTCACGAGTCGCTCGTGCAGAACAAGATGGACCGCGAGACGCTCGACGCGCTCTTCGCCGCGATGCGCGACTCGTTCCCGATCTTCCGCCGCTACTTCAGGAGCAAGGCGAGGAAGCTCAACAAGGAGCGGCTCGCGTGGTGGGACCTCATGGCCCCCGCGGACGGCGGGAGCCTCTCTTACTCGTGGGACGAGGCGGCCGCGTTCATCGCGGAGAAGTTCGGGCGGTTCAGCGGCGAGCTGGCCGACTTCGCGGCGGGCGCGTTTAGGCGCCGGTGGATCGACGCCGAGCCGCGCGCCGGCAAGGTCGGCGGCGCGTACTGCACGCGTGTCCCAGCGGTCGAGGAATCGCGCATCCTCAGCAACTTCGACGGGAGCTTCGACGCGCTCGGGACGCTCGCGCACGAACTCGGGCACGCCTTCCACAACCACTGTCAGCATGGGCTCCCGATGCTCCGCCGCGGCGCCCCGATGACGCTCGCCGAGACCGCCTCGATCTTCTGCGAGACCATCGTGCTGAACGCCGCGTTCGAGTCCGCGTCGCCCGAGGCGCAACTCGCCATCCTCGAGAACGACCTCATCGGAGCGAGCCAGACCATCGTGGACATCTACTCGCGATTCATCTTCGAGTCCGAGGTGATGAAGCGGCGCGAGAAGGCGGAGCTCTCGGCGGACGAGTTCTGCGAGATCATGCTCGACGCGCAGCGGCAGACGTACGGCGACGGGCTCGACGAGAAGCACCTGCACCCGTACATGTGGCTCCTCAAGCCCCACTACTACGAGCTCGACGCGAGCTTCTACAACTACCCCTACGCGTTCGGGCACCTCTTCGGCCTGGGCGTGTACGCGATCTACCTCAGGGAGGGCGAGTCGTTCGTCCCGCGCTACAAGGACCTTCTGCGGAGCACCGGCGAAGGGAAGGCCGCGGACCTCGCGGCGCGCTACGGCATTGACATCCGCTCGCGCGCGTTCTGGGACGAGAGCCTCGCGGTGATCGGGAAGCGGGTCGAGAGGTACTGCGGGATGGACGGGCAGGCCGCGCCTACCCCAGCCAGTCCTCGGTGAGGTACACCTCGCGCCGGCACGCCGGGCACATCACGAGGTAGCCGTCGCCGCGCCCGACCGGCTTCTCCTCCGGCCTGGCCGACGGGTCCACCGTCGCGCCGAAGCCGCGATGGAGCGCCACGAGCAGCGTGGGGTTCGCGACCGCGAGCGAGCCGACCTTCCGCGCGATCCAGCGCAGGTGGTCCACCGCGCCGATGACGTCGCCGCAGTGCTCGCAGCGCAGGAGCTCCTTCTCCACCTTCGTCACGGCGTCGGCGCGGCTGAAGACCGCGAGGTCGAACTTCGTGTTCGACAGGATGATGCCCTTCTTCGTCGTGCAGTACGCCTGGCACTGACCGCAGTAGATGCAGTTGTCGAAGTGGTGGACGAGGGTCCGCGTGTTCCCCTCGTCGATGACGTCGATCGTCCGCGCCGGGCACACCTCCGCGCACGCCCCGCACCCCACGCAGTCCTCCTCGTGATACTCCGGCTGTCCGCGGAACGCCTCCGCGGGCTTGAGGGGGGTGAACGGGAACTTGCTCGTGTAGGCGGGGCTCACGAGCGACGTGAGCGCCTCTCTGAGCTCGCGGAGCTTCGGTGTCCTCATGGGGCCTGCATCTCCTGACGGGCGGCGCCGTACGGCCGCGGTGGCCGCCGGCCGCGCCGGTTACCTGCCGGTGTCCTCGCGATACCTGTCCACGACGCTCTTCTCCCACAGCGGCACGCCCGCGATGTGCGCGCCCCGCGCCAGCGCGTGGCTGCCGGTCGGCGACGTCCACAGCACGAAGACGGCCGCGAGGAGCGCCTTGACGCCCATCGCGTTCCACCCGCTGTGGACGAGGACGCCGACGAGGATGAAGAGCGTCCCCAGCGTCACGCACTTCGTCGCGGCCTGGAGCCTGTTGTACACGTCCGGGAGGCGAAGAAGGCCGAGCGCGCCGACGAGGTCGAAGAACACGCCGAGCGCGATGAGGATGGTCGCGGCGGTTCCGTTATTCATCGAACCCCCTCCCCTCCAGATACTTCGCGAGCGCGAGCGTGCCGATGAACGACAAGAGCGCCCACGCGATGGCGATGTTCAGGTACCAGTCCTTGCCCGTGATGATCGCGAAGATCCCGCAGATCCCCACCACCATGACGCCGATCGTGTCGATGGCCACCGCCCTGTCGGGCGGCGTGGGCCCCATCGCGACCCTGATCAGGCACATGAAGCACCCGATGATGAGCAGGAGAAGGAATGTCATCATATCAGTCGAACACCCTCCTCAGGGTCGCCTCGAACTTGCCGGCGATGTCCCAGCTGATCTTCTCGATGTCGTCCAGATCCTCGTGCACGTTGATCCAGTGGACGTAGAGCGTGTCGCCGATGATGTCCACCGAGAGCGTCCCGGGCGTGAGCGTGATCGAGTTGGCCAGGAACGTCTTCGCCTCGTCGCTCTTGAGCGTCGTCTTGACCTTCACGATGCCCGGCTTGATGGGGAGGTTCGGGTGGAGCACCCGGTAGAGCACGTCCAGGTTCGCGACCACGATGTAGTAGCAGAGCACCGCCAGGTGAACGAGGGCCCAGAACCACCGCACCGGGCTGAAGAAGCGCTCGGCCCGCTCGGGCAGGAGGCCCGACACGATGAACGTGAAGAAGACCGCGACGACCACCCCGGCCACGATCCCCTGGATGTCCAGCGACCACACGAGCAGCATCCAGAGGACGAACAGGATGGCGAAGTCGAGCAGCCTGCGCTTGAGATGTCCCATCGGTGCTCCCTCTTGCTAGCCGAGAACGGCCCTCACGTACGCCGCGCCGTCCAGGAGCGCGTCCCTCGCGGGCTCGAGGATCCTGCTTCCAACCGCCGGATAGAGGAGCCCGAACCCGACGCACACGATGGCGAGGACGACGAGCGGGATGCACATGAGCGCCGGCACCTCTCTCGCCTTCTCCACGGCGCCGCGCACCGCGCCGAAGATGATCTCGCGCTGGACCTTCACGTAGTACGCCAGCGTGACGAAGGCCATGGCGACGGCGACCGATGCGATCGCGGGGTGCCCGGCCTTGATGGTCGCGATGATGATGACGAGCTTGCTCCAGAACCCCGAGAACGGCGGGATGCCGGCGATCGAGAGCGCCGCGAGCGTCGTCGTGGTCGAGGTGACCGGCATGCGGAGCCTAAGCCCGCCGAGCTGCTTCATGTCGCGCGTCCCGGTCGCGTGCTGGATCGCGCCCGACGACAGGAACAGGAGCGCCTTGAACGCCGTGTGGTTGATCAGGTGGAAGAGCCCGCCGAGGATCGCGAGCGCGGCGACCGCCGGCTGCCCGCCGGTCGCGAGCACCCTCGCGCCCACCCCGATCCCGAGCACGACATACCCCACCTGCCCGATCGAGCTGTAGGCCAGAAGCCGCTTGTAGTCCCACTGGCCGACGGCGAGCAGCCCGCCGAAGACGATCGAGGCGATAGCGAACGCGATCATGCTGTTCGCGATGATCACGGAACTCGGCACCGCGGGCGAGAACCCGAACATGTGGAAGAACACGCGGCACATCGCGTAGACGCCGAGGCTCTTGATCACGACGCCCGACAGCATCGCTGAGACGGGCGCGGGAGCCGACGGGTGCGCGTCGGGCAGCCACGCGTGGAACGGGACGAGCGCGGCTTTGAGGCCGAACCCCATGAGGAAGAACGCCGCCGAGAGCAGGAGCGCCGGGTTGAGGTCGCCCGTCGCGTGCTTCGTCGCGATCTCGCGCGCGACGTCGGCGATGTTGAGCGACCCGGTCACGGCGTACACGGTGCCGATAGCGAAGAGCACCATCGTGGACGCCACGCTCCCGAGGATGAGGTACTTGAAGCCCGCCTCCAGCTCGTCCGCCTCGATCCCGAACGGCACGAGCGCGTACGACGCGATGGACGCGATCTCGAGGAACACGAACAGGTTGAAGACGTCCGCCGTGATGACCACCCCGTTCATGCCGGTGATCATGAGCATGAAGAGCGCGTAGTACTTCTCGAGGGCGGTGTACGACCGCATGTACCTGAGCGAGAACAGCACGCACAGGAAGCCCACGACGTTGACCGCGATCAGGAGGAGCACGGTGAGGCCGTCGCTCATGAGGGCGATGCCAACCGGCGGCCGCCACCCGCCCATGTGGTAGCACACGGTCGGCGACCCGATCGCGCCGAGCGCCATCGCCGCCAGGATGGCCGTCCCCCCGACCGCCAGCACCTCGCCCGACCGCTTCCACCACTTCGAGAGGAGCGGGATGAGGAAGGCAAGCCCCAGCGGGATCGCAACGTAGTACGGCAGCAGGTTCATGCGCTAGCCCCTCAGCTTGCTGATCTGGGACATGTCGAAGGTCCCGTGCTTCTCGTAGATCCGGATGCACATCGAGACCATAAGCGAGAGCACGCCGAGCCCGATGACGATGGACGTGAGCACGAGCGCCTGCGGCAGCGGGTCCACGAACCGCTCGAGCGCCTCAGGCCGCATCTTGGGGTCGATGACCGGCGCGATGCCCCCACGCTTGTACCCGATGATGATGAGGTACAGGTTGACCGCGTACTCCATGATGCACAGGCCGATCACCTTCTTCACGATGTGCTTCTTGGCGACGAGGCAGTAGAGCCCCATCGTGATGAGAACCGCGCAGAGGAAGTAGACGGTCATGTCAGATCATCCTCCAGCAGGGCCCTGAAGGACCGCTTGCGGAACACGGCCAGCGCCGAGAACACGAGGAAGAGCGAGCTTGAGACCTTGAGCCCGATGGCGAGGTTGTTCGCCAGGATCGAGCCCGAGCTCAGGAGGCGGAACGGCGTTCCCTTCACGAGGACGTTCATGAAGAAGTAGCCGCCCCACACGCCCAGCCACGCGATGACGAGGAACGCGAGCGCCCCGGTCGAGTCGAGGATGGACGCCGTGCGTTCGCCCAGCCTCTCGAACGCCACGTCGCGCCCGTGCCCGAGCATCACGAGGATGAACGCGCACGCGATGACGACGCCGCCCGAGAACCCGCCGCCCGGCGTGATGTGCCCGTAGAGCACGATGTACGCCCCGAACAGAACGATGAAGCCGACCACGAAGTCCGTGATCGTCTTCACGATGACCGTCATGCCCGTCGGCTTCATGCTGTCGCGGCCTCCCCCGTCCGCACCTTCCCCTCCCGGCGGAGGAGCGTGAGAGCGGCGAGAATCGAGACGAAGAGGACCGTCGCCTCACCCAGCGTGTCGTATCCCCGGAAGTCGAGGATGACCGACGCGACGATGTTCGCGGCGTAGGTCGCCGGGAGCCCGGTCTGCACGTATACCTTCGACACACGCATGAGCGGCGCGCCGAACTCCGGGAAGCCCTGGCTCCCGAAGATCATCGCGCCGAACCCGAGCAGGAGCCCGAAGAAGATCAGTGAGGACACGACCGCCAGCGTGTCGCGGTGCGTCTCGATGGCCGTGTTGTCGAGGAGGATCGTGCCTCGGATGAGGATGATGAGCACGAGGACCTCCACGACGAGCTGGGTGATCGCGATGTCCGGCGCGCCCAGGAAGAGGAACGCGACCGACGCGGCGAACCCGACCGCGCTCACCGAGATGACCGCGGAAAGCAGGTTCCGCGTCTCGATGGCCACGATCGAGCCGATCACCATGAAGGCCAGAAGCGTGTACAGCTGCGGAGTGATGTCACCCATGGGTCGTCTCCAGCCTGTCGCGCCGCCGGGGCCGGCCGGTGCCTACGGCGTCTCGCTCACGAGATGTCTGAGAAGCGCGGAGAGCAGCGCGAACACCACCGCGCCAAGACCGATCACGCACCACGCCAGATACGTCGAGAGCACGCCGTTGTGGATCGAACGGAGCCCCTGCACGAACACGTTGCCGATCCGCCCGCCGACCTCGTACACGTCGAAGACCTTCGCCTCCGCGTTCTCGAGCATCCCGTGGAGGCCCTTCACGTCGCGGATCGTGTGGTAGAAGCCGGTGCCCGGCACGTGCATCGCGTCGAGGCTCGTCACCCTCTCGCCGCCGATGAACACGCGGCCCACGCGCCGCTTCGCGAACCGGCCCACGGACACGATGAGGAGCCCGAGGACCAGGCCGATCACGATGAGGCCCGTCGCCGTGCTCGGGTTCCAGAACCCGTACATGTGGCGGAGGGCCGAGGTCCCCGGCATGAGGAGCTGGATCTGGCCTGTCGGCGCCGTGGCGATGGCGCCCCGCACGACGGGGTTGATGAAGGTGTCGATGGGGTACTTCGCCCACACGCCGAAGAAGACGCACATCGCGGCCAGGACGACCATCGGGACGAGCATCGCTCCGTTGGCCTCGCGGACGTGCGCGACACCGCTCGGCCGCTGCCCGAGGAAGCCCGAGTACAGCACCTTCACGAACGACGCGAGCGTGAGCGCGCTCCCGAAGAGCGCGGCGTCGAGGAAGATCCAGTACGCCTTGAACCCGAGGTCGCCCATCTGGACGAGCCCGGTGTAGACCATCCACTTCGACACGAACCCGTTCATCGGCGGCACGCCGGAGATCGCGAGCGCCGCGATCGCGCACGTGACGAACGTGACGGGCATGGCGCGCGCCAGACCCCCGAGCTTCTCGAGCTCGGTCGTCCCCGCCTGCTTCTCAAGCGACCCGGCGCACAGGAAGAGGAGGCTCTTGTACACGGTGTGGTTCAGCATGTGGAAGAGCCCGCCCGCCACGGCGATGGGCAGGCCCGTGCCGATGCCGAGCACCATGTACCCCACCTGGCTGATCGCGTGGTAGGACAGCAGCACCCTGAGGTCGTGCTGGATGAGCGCCATGAGCACGGCGCCGACGATTGTGACGGTGCCGACGATCATGAGAAGGAGCGACAGACCGCCGCCGATGCTGAAGATGTCGATGCTCAGGCGGTAGAGCAGGTAGATGCCGAGAAGCTTGTCGATGGAGGCCGGAAGCAACGCCATCACCGGCGTGGGCGCGCCCTTCGCGGCCGCGGGGATCCAGGTGTGGAACGGCATCGCGCCGGCCTTCGTGATGGCCGCGACGACCATGAGCAGGTACACCGCGGTCGTCGCCGGGTCGCCCACGAAGACCGAGAGCCTGTTCATCGAGACCGTGCCGTAGTTCACCCAGAGATACGCCACGGAGATGAACAGCGCGGCGTCGGAGAGCCCGAGCATGATGAAGCTCTTCGACGCTCCGGCCGACGCCTCGTCCTTCTTCGCGCCCAGGTTCACGTACAGGAAGAGGATGGCGGTGAGCACCTCCCAGAACAGCAGGAGAACGAGCAGGCTGTTCGAGAGCGCCGCGCCGCACGCTGACCCGACCGTCCAGAGCAGGAACGCGTAGGTGCGGCGGCCGTCGTGCTCGTCGTTGCGCAGACCCGCCCACCCGACCGTGTAGAGCCCGATGGCGAGCCCGAAGAGCGTGACGAACACGATGATGAACGCGCTGAACCGCGTGAGGACGAGATCGAAGATGACCTTGAGATCGCCGAAGGCCATCCAGTCGGCCTGGTACGAGACCGCCCCCCCGCCGAAGAGCCGGGCGGACGCGACGAACGCCCACACAAGGGCGGCCAGAGCGATGAGCTCCCTTAGGCCGCGCACGCGCCTCGGGACGAGGAAGCACAAGCCCCCCGCGATGGCCGGAACGACGATGGGAACGAGAATCTGTGGCATCATCGGCCTTCCCCCGGATCGCTAGATCTGCTTCCTGAGCTCTTCCGTCCTCCGGTGACTCAGCGCGAGAAGGTCCTTGCCCGTCATGACCGGCCTGCCGGCCGGGTCGAGGACCGCGATGCGCTCGGTGCAGCTGTAGCACGGGTCGATGATCGCGAAGATGAGCGTCGCGTCCGAGATGGACTCGCCCTTGACCCGCGGCCGGTACGACGGGATGTTGACGAACGTCGGCGCGCGCATCTTGTGGCGCTCCGGCATGTTGGTGCCGTTCGACCGGATGAAGTGGAAGCACTCGCCGCGCGGCGCCTCCACGTGGCCGACGCCCTCGCCGCGCGGCATCTCGCGGATCTCCGCCGCGACGGGGCCCTTCGGGAGGTTCTTGATGCACTGCCGGATGATCTTCGACGACTCCTTCATCTCGAGGAGCCGCACGACCGCGACGGCGAGGCAGTCCCCGCCCTCCTGCACGATCATGTCCCACTCGACCTCGCCGTACGCGCCGTAGGGCTCGCTCTTCCGGATGTCAACGGCCACGCCGGAGCCGCGCGCCGTGGGGCCGAGCACGCCGTACGCGATGGCGTCCTCCTTGGTGAGGATGCCGACGCCCTTGAGTCTGCCGAGGATGACCGGGTCGTCGAGGATGGCGCCGGCGAGCATGTCCACCTGCGCGTCGTGCTCGTCCATCGCCTTGAGGACCATCGGCCAGACGTCGTCCGGCACGTCGCGCCGCACGCCGCCCGGCTTGTACCACGCGTAGTTGTTCCTGTTCCCCGTGATGGCCTCGAGACAGTCGAGGATGGGCTCGCGGTACTTCCATCCCCACATGTAGACGGTCCAGTACCCGATGATGTGGCCGCCGAGGCCGACCCACAGCATGTGGCTGTGGAGCCGCTCGAGCTCGTGGACGATGGTGCGGAGGTACTCGGCGCGCGGCGGAGGTTTGACGCCGACGACGTCTTCGACTGCGAGCGACGCGGCCCAGCTGTGCGACGCCGAGCAGATGCCGCAGATCCGCTCGACGAGGAACATGTCCTGGTCGTACGTCTTCTGCTGCGCGAGAAGCTCCATGCCGCGGTGGATGCGGCCAAGGTCCATGTCGGCGCCGAGAACGGTCTCCCCGTCCACGTGGAGCTGGATGTACTCGGGCTCCTCGAGGACCGGGTGGAACGGCCCGATGGGGATGATCGTGCTCATCTACTCGTCCCTCCTCATCGGGTGGAAATCCGGCGGCCGGTCGTGCGCCGACAGGAGCTTCCTCGGGTCCGGGTGGCCGACGAACTCGACGCCGAGGAAGTCGAAGATCTCGCGCTCGATGAAGTCCGCCGCGGGGTAGTACGGGGTGAGCGACTCGATCTTCGGGAACGGCTTCGGGAGCGTCGTGCGGATGTTCACGACGGTGCCGTCGCGGTCGATCGCGAAGTGGTAGAGGAGCTCGACGCCCGTCGTGCGGTCGCTCCCGCTCGCCGTGCAGAGCCGCCCGCGCTCCTTCTCGTACATGTGGCGCGTCACCGAGATCCAGTCGTCGTTGGACACGGTCACGTAGGCGCGCCGCGGGTTGTGCTCGTGGATCTCGACCCGGTCGCCGAACGCCGCCCTGAGGTTGTCCAGGACTTCCTTGCTCATCGTGTCGTCGTTCTCCGTCGGCCGGGCGCTCCCGCCCCGGCCGCTTCCCGGCCCTAGAGCTTCCCCAGGAGCTTCACGATCCCGTCGATGATCGCCTCGGGCCGCGGCGGGCACCCCGGAACGTAGGCGTCCACCGGGATGTGCTTGTCCACCGGGCCGGCGAAGTTGTACCCGTCCTTGAAGATGCCGCCCGTGCAGCCGCACGCGCCGAGCGCGATGACCGCCACCGGCTTCGGCGCCTGCTCGTACGTCTCGATGAGCTGGGGCACGACCTTGCGCGGCACGCTGCCCGAGACCAGGAGGACGTCGGCCGCCTTCACGCTGCCGACGAGCTTGATCCCGAAGCGCTCCACGTCGAACTTGGGGCAGAGGCAGTCGAGGACCTCGATGTCGCAGTTGTTGCACGCGCCCGCGTTCAGGTGGAACACCCAGAGCGACTTCTTGAATCCCCACTTCGTGAGACCCATGTCCACTCCCTGCGCCTCTAGAAGCCGAGGAGCGCGAGCACCATGCCGACGATCGCGAGCACCGTGACCGGGCCCCAGAAGAACCGCACGGCCTGGTCGATCTTCACCCGCGGATTCGTGTTCTTGATGAGGACGATGATCGTGACGATGACGAGGTACTTGAGGACGGTCCACAGGATGCCGATCCCCGAGAGGCTCACGCCGCCCCAGAACAGCGTGATGAGGAGGACGGGCAGCGTGAACAGCATCATCGCCTGCGTGAGCTTCACCACGGCCAATGCGGCGCCGGAGTACTCGATGTGCGTGCCGTCCATGATCTCCGTCTCCGCCTCGGGGATGTCGAACGGCGGATACGTGAGCTTCGCCTGCGCGCAGAGGATGCAGACGATGAACGCGATGATGCAGGAGACGTTGCCGAGGAGGACGCCCTCCACGGCCTGATACTCGAGGATGCCGTCGAGCCTGAGCGTCATCGGCGACACCTTCGTGATGGCGATGAAGATGGCGATGACGAACGGAAGCTCGTAGGCGAGGATGAGCTTCATCTCGCGGCTGGCGCCGACGCTCGCGAGCGGGTTCGACGACGCGGACGCGCCGAGGATCATCCCGAGCGACGGGATCGTGAGAAGGTAGATGACGCCGATGAGGTCGCCGACGAACCCGGCGCCGCGGAGGTTCGTGAGCCACAGGAGCGTCGAGACCAGCACGACGGCCGCGAGACCCGCGACCGGGGCGAGCAGGAACCCGGCGCCGCGCGCGCCCTCGGGGATCACGATCTCCTTCCCGAGGAGCTTGAAGACGTCGGCGAACGGCTGGTACCACGGCGGGCCGACGCGCCACTGCACGCGGGCGCTCACCTTCCGGTCCACCCACGACGTCAGAAGCCCCACGACGGCCGTGAACAGGAACCCGGGGAAGATGAGGAAGTAGAGCAGCATGCTGAGTGTCGAAGCCATCCCGTGACCTCTCCCGTCGCTCTTAGCGCTTCCGCCTGACCGTCTTCGCCACGGTGCGGGCGCCTCTCATCGGGGTGCCCCTCTGGACGCTCACGTCGCTGATGTCCTCGAACGTGCGCGCGCCGGACACGCAGGTGCCGGCGCACATCGCGTCCTTCCCCTCGAGCGTCCGCCAGCTGCACAGGTCGCACTTCGGCAGGTTGTGGCGCGTCTTCTCGAGGTCGATCGCGCCGAACGGGCAGGCCTGCGCGCACGACGTGCAGGCGCTGCACTTCATGTTGCTGCGCACGACGAGCCCGTCGTCGCGGCGCTTGATGGCCTCCTGCGGGCACGCGGCCTCGCAGAGCGGCTGCTCGCAGTGCCGGCAGTTCATCTGGAGGACGGTGTTCGTGAGAACGCTCGACGCCTCGAGATGGTCCTGCTGGTTGTGCGAGTAGAAGCACGCCGCGATGCAGCTCTTGCAGCTCAAGCATCGGCCGTAGTCGAGGACGTTCCTCTTGTTCATCCGCTTCTCCCGAGGTCCCTTCCGGCCGCCCGCGCGCTCCGCGGCGCGGCCGCCCTGGCGGTCGTCACGAGCCCGCGCGCACCGAAGCGCCGGGCGCCGCGACGTCGAACCACCGCGTCGCCGCGTTCGGCGTCCAGACCATGAGGCCGCGAGCGTCCGCCACATACGTGGGGATCGCCACGAGCCCGTCCGGCATCCTGTCCGTGACCGTCGCGATGATCGTGGCCTCGCCCCTGTCGGACGCCACCGTCGCGTTCTCGCCCGGGCGGACGCCGAGGCGCGCCGCCGTCGCCTCGCCGATCCAGATCTCGCAGTACGGCCGAAGCGCCTGCGCGAACGCCATGCGTCCCGTGACGGCGCCGTCCCACCGGTGGATCGGGCTGATGCACTCCACGAGCGCCAGGCCGTCGCCCGCGCCCGCGACGAGCTTGGCGAGCGCCGCGGCCGCGTCCACCGTCGCCGGCGGATGCTCGCCCCGCGCCTGCGCCCCGGACAGCGGCGCGCCGAGCGCCTCGGCCAGCGCCGCGAGAACCTCGCGCGCCGGCGCGGCGTCGCCCTGCGGCGCGACCGCCGGCTCGACGGTCGTGGACACGCCGAACGACGCCGCGTACGAGCCGGCCGCCTCGGTCCACGCGGCGAGCGGGAGCCCGACGTCGGCCCGCTTCGTCGTGTCGTTCTCGAAGATCGCCGACGCCGCGAGGAACGAGAGCCTGTCCACGGCGTCCGCGCAGAGCGCGCCGGGATAGAGCTGGAACATGTCGGGCCCGAGCACGAGGAGCGTCTTGATCTTCCCGGACTCGACGTCCTTCAGGATCTCCGGGACCGTCCGCGCGGAGCCGACGCGCTGGTGCGCGCCGATCGCGTTGCCGCCCCGGAGGAGCGGCGCGTACTTCCCGCCGCAGGCGTGCGCGAGCTTCGCGGCGAGCATGCCCGTGAGGTAGGCCGACGTCGAGTCACCGAGGCGCGTCGAGGCGAGCACGAGGACCTTCTTCTTGCCCTTGAGCTCCTTTGCCATCGCCTCGAGCTCGCCGGCGCTCATGCCCCAGGCCGCGGCGGCCTTCGCCGGGTCAACGCGCGGCACGCCCTGCGCGTTCATGGCCGTGAGGAGCGCCGCGAGGAAGACGGGCTCGCCGCCCGGGCGCACCTGGACGTGCCGGTCCGCGAACCAGTCGGTGTTGGTCCGGTACGGGTTCACGGTGTAGACGCGGTTGGCCCGCGCGAGGTGACGCGACGCGATGACGCGCTTCGCGACGCACGGGTGGCCCCAGAACACGTCGCCGACGAGCACCGTCGCCTCGGCGCCGTCCATGTCCTCCGGCGTCGCGTCGCCCGCCCCGCCGCCGGCGAGGAGCGGGAAGTCCGAGCCATCGTACGCGACGGCGAGGCTCGGCGTGCCGACGGCCTTCGTGGCGAACTCCACCGCCGCGTCGTAGTCCTCGTTGGACAGCTCGGTGCCGACGATGACGCCGACCGCGTCGCCGCCGTGGCCCGCCTTCGCGTCGGCGATGGCGGTCGCGGCCTTCGTGACCGCGCTCGACAGGGGGACACGCCGGCGGTTCACGGTGCCGGCGAGGAACCGCTTCGGGTGCTGGAGGATCTCGAGGTTGTAGTGGCCGCGAACGCAGAGAGCGCCCTTGTTCTGTCTCGCCTCGGGGTCGAGATCGGTCCGCACGGGCACGCCCTGGTCCACCTCGAGGCCGAACCCGCACTGGAACGAGCAGAAGAGACAGGAGGCCTTCTTCGTCTCGGGCATGTCGCCTTCCCCTGGAGCGTTTCCTCTAGAACGGATCCTCGAACTTCGCGACCTGCGCCGCCGTGAGCACGGGCCCGTCCTTGCAGATGTAGTACTCGCCCATCATGCAGTGGCCGCACTTGCCCAGGCCGCAGCTCATGTTGCGCTCCATCGAGTGGTAGATGTGGTTCGGGTCCCAGCCCTTCTCGATGAGCTTGAGGTTGACGAACTTGAGCATGATCGGCGGGCCGCACACGAACGCGGCCGCGGTCTTCATGTCGAACGGGGTGTCCTCGAGCAGCACGGTGATGACGCCCACGGTGCCCGTCCACGACGGGTGCGGCGCGTCGATCGTGAGGAGGACCTCCGTGTTCTTCATCTTTGCCCACTGCGGGAGGAGGTCCTTGTACACGATGTCGTCGGGCGTCCGCGCGCCGTAGCGGATGGAGATCTTCCTGTACTTGTCGATCTCGTGGAAGAGCGCGAGGATGAGCGAGCGGAGCGGGGCGAGCCCCACGCCTCCCCCAACGATGAGGATCTCCTTCCCGGCGAAGGACGTGAGGTCGTACCCCTTGCCGTAGGGGCCCCGGATCCCGACGATGTCGCCGACCTTCATCCTCTCGAGCGCCTCGGTCACCGTCCCGACCCGCATGATGGTGATCTCGAGCGTGTCCTTCACGTTCGGGTTCGAAGACGGCGTGAACGGCGCCTCGCCGACGCCCGGCACGGTGAGCTCGACGAACTGCCCGGCCTCGAAGGTCAGCGGCTCCTTCGGCCGGAAGCGGTACGTCGTGATGGCCGGGGTCTCCTTCTTGATGTCCTCGATGACGCTGTCGATCGGCCGGTAGAGGTTCTTCATGCCCTCGCCTTCTCCGTGAGCACGTGTCGGATCGCCTCGCGCATGTCGATCCTGCCCATGCACGCGTCGATGCACCGCCCGCAGCCCGTGCAGGTCACAAGGCCGTAGCGGTCGCGCGAGTACTCGAACTTGCAGCGGAGCCGGTTCTCGAGGCGCTGCGGGAGCGCGGGCCTCGAGTTGCCGCCGCCTCCCGTGCGCGCGTAGCCGATCGAAAGGCAGGTGTCCCAGACGCGCGTGCGCTCGTTGGCGGTCTTCGTGGGGTGGTCCACCAGCAGGAAGCACGTGCAGCTCGGGCAGGCGCGGTTGCAGGCGCCGCAGCCGACGCAGTTCTGCGTGACGTGCGCCCAGGCCTCCGCGGACGCCTCGAGATCGTACGCGTCCGGCGGGCCGTCCATCTCGAACTTCGCGTTCTGCCGGTCCACGGCCTCGGCGACGGACCTTCTCGTCCGCTCGCGCTCGCTCCGGTGCTCGGCCGACACGGCCGTGAGGAG
>VGIX01000025.1 GCA_016867725.1 Candidatus Effluviviaceae Genus I sp. | reverse complement strand
CGCAGGCGGTGCTCCCGCTTCTGGACGCAGACATCGTGGAGATCATGATCGCGACGGCTCGAGGCGAACTCGCTCCGTCGTCGGTCGGCGCGCGCCCCGGCGCCGCAGCCTGCGTCGTGATGGCATCCGGCGGCTACCCGGGGTGCTACGAGAAGGGCAAGGAGATCCTCGGCCTCGAGTCGGCGGCCGGGCTTGAAGGTGTCGTCGTGTTCCACGCCGGCACGGCGGCGCAGGAAGGACGGCTCGTCACGGCCGGAGGGCGCGTTCTCGGCGTGACGGGCGTGGGCGCCGACCTGTCCGAGGCGGTGGGCAAGGCCTACGAGGCCGTCTGCAGGATCTCGTTCGACGGCGCGCACTGCAGGAAGGACATAGGATACCGGGCGCTCAGGACGCCCGCGCACGAATGAGGACGATCGATCTCACCACCAGCAGCGACGAGTCGATGCGCGACCGCCTCGCGCCCGCGGCGCTCGCCGTCAAGGCGGGAGGCCTCGTCGTCGTGCCCACCACCACGTACTACGCGCTCGCCGCGGACGCGCTCAACCCGGCGGCCGTCGCGCGCGTGTTCTCCGCCAAGCGCCGCGACCGCACGAAGCCCATCATCGCGCTCTGCGACTCCTTCGAGATGGTGAAGCCCCTCGTCGTTGAGATCCCGCGGGCCGCGAGGGAGCTCGAGTGGCGGCTTGGGGGGAAGGGCCTCACGTACGTGCTCGCGGCCTCGACGCGCGTGCCGCTCGAGATGACGTCGGGCACCGGCACGATCGCGGTTCGCATCGAGCGGAACGAGGTCGTCCGTGAGCTCCTTGCGCTCGTCGGCCAGCCCATCACGGGCACGAGCGCGAACGTCGAGGGCCGGCCGCCCCCGCGAACGGCCGACGACGCGGCCGCGCAGCTCCGCGACTGGCTCGAGGTCGTCGTGCGCTCGCACCCGTCGGGCGCCGCAGCGGCCACCACGATCGTGGACCTCACGCGGCCGGGCGCGCCCGTGCTCCGCGAGGGTACGGTGCTGCAGGCGGACATCCGCAAGGCGCTGGGGCAATGAGCCTTGACGGGGCCTGCGCCGCCGACCTAGACTCACCCCGTTCCCCGATCGTTGCAGCGCACGCCTGCCGCTCCGCGAGGAGACGATGTCGCTTCACGTCCTCATGGTCTGCACGGGCAACACGTGCCGCAGTCCCATGGCCGAGGGCATCCTGAGAGCGCTCCTCGCCGGCGGGCAAGGCGAGGCCTGCGGGCTCACGGTGAGCTCGGCGGGCACGGCGGGCATCGAGGGGGCGCGGGCGACGGACCTCGCGCAGGACGTTGCGCGAGCGCACGGCGCGGACATCTCCGGCCATCGGTCGAGCGGGCTCGACCGGGGCGCGATCAGGGACGCCGGCCTCATCCTCGCCATGACGGGCGAGCACGAAGAGGAGATCGTCGCCCTCGCACCGGACGCGCGGGCGCGCACGTTCCTCCTGTCGGAGTTCGCCGGCGCGGGGCGGCGGGATGTGCCGGATCCGGTCGGCGGAGGGCGGACGGCGTACGAGGCGGTGCACCGGATGCTGTCCGAGCACCTCAAAGCGGCGCTCCCCAGGATCGTCGCGCTGGCCGAGGAGAAGGAGCCATGAAGATCGCTCTCGCGTCGGACCACGCGGGCTACGCCCTCAAGGAAGCCGTGAAGCGGCATCTCGAGGGGCGCGCCGACGAGGCCACCGACTTCGGCGCGTCCTGCGAAGAACCGTGCGACTACCCGGACTTCGGAGAGGCGGCGGCCCGGGCGGTCGCGGCGGGCGAGGCCGAGCGCGGCGTGCTGGTCTGCGGGTCGGGTCAGGGGATGTGCATGGTGGCGAACAAGGTCGCCGGTGTGCGGGCAGCCCTGGCGTGGAACGCCGAGATCGCGCGGCTGTCCCGCCTGCACAACGACGCCAACGTGCTGTGTCTGCCGGCGAGGTTCGTGAGCGAGCGCGACGCGCTCGCGATCGTGGACGAGTGGCTTGCGACGGCGTTCGAGGGCGGGCGGCACGCCCGGCGCGTCGAGAAGCTGATGAGAACTGAGGAGGTGGAGCGATGGCAGGACTGAGAGAGGTCGACCCCGAGGTCTTCGAGGCGATCGAGGGAGAGGTGCGCAGGCAGACCGACAGGCTTGAGCTCATTGCGTCGGAGAACTTCACGAGCGAGGCGGTCCGGGAGGCGGTCGGGTCGGTCATGACGAACAAGTACGCCGAGGGCTACCCGTTCTTCCGCAAGAAGGACGGGAGCCTGAGCTGGGAGCGGAACGGGCGCTACTACGGGGGCTGCGAGTTCGTCGACAGGGCCGAGAGGCTGGCCATCGAGCGCGCCAAGGCCCTCTTCGGGGCGGAGCACGCCAACGTGCAGCCGCACTCCGGCAGCCAGGCCAACATGGCCGTCTACTTCGCGCTCCTCAAGCCCGGCGACCGGTACTTCGGTCTCGAGCTGTCGCACGGCGGACACCTGACGCACGGACACCCGATCAGCTTCTCGGGGATGTTCTTCGACGTGGTCCACTACGGCGTCGATCAGAAGACCGAGGTCATCGACTACGCCGCTCTCAGGACGCTCGCGCTTGAGAAGCGCCCGAAGCTCATCATGGCCGGCGCGAGTGCGTACCCGCGCACGCTCGACTTCGCGGCGTTCCGCGAGATCGCGGATGCGGTGGGGGCGAGGCTCGTCGTGGACATGGCGCACATCGCCGGGCTCGTCGCGGCGGGGATGCACCCCAGTCCGGTGCCGCACTCCGACGCGGTGACGACCACCACGCACAAGACGCTCCGTGGGCCCCGGGCGGGCATGATCCTCTGTCGGGAGGCCGTCGCGGCCGACATCGACAAGATGGTCTTCCCGGGCATTCAGGGCGGGCCGCTCATGCACGTCATCGCGGGCAAGGCCGTGTGCCTCAAGGAAGCGTCGCAGCCGGCGTTCCGCGAGTACCAGAGGAAGATCGTCGAGAACGCGAAGCTCATGGCCGAGGCGTTCAAGCGTCACGGGTTCCGTCTCGTGTCCGGCGGGACCGACACGCATCTCATGCTCGTCGACCTCCGTCAGAAGAACGTGACGGGGAAGGCGGCGGAGCTCGGTCTCGAGAAGGCGGGGATCACGGTGAACAAGAACACGATCCCCTTCGATCCGGAGAAGCCGTTCATCGCAAGCGGCATCCGCGTCGGCACGCCCGCGCTCACGACGCGCGGGATGGGCGCGGCCGAGATCGAGCGCATCGTCGGGCTCATCGACCGGGCGCTGTCGGACATCGAGAACGAGCAGAATCTGCAGTCTGTCAGGAAAGAGGTCGAGGAGCTGTGCGCCGCCTTCCCGCTCGTGAAGGGCGAGAAGAGGCCTAGCTAGGGCGCTTTCGCGGTTGCCCGGGGAGCGGAGTCGGTGACGCAGCGCCCCTCGTGGGACGAGTACTTCATGAGCATCGCCCGCCTCGTCGCGGGGCGGGCGACCTGCCTTCGGCGGAAGGTCGGCGCGGTCATCGTGAAGGACCGGCGGATCCTCGCGACCGGGTACAACGGAGCGCCCGCGGGACTGCCTCACTGCTCCGAGACCGGATGCGTGCGCGAGCGTCTCAGGGTCCCGTCGGGCGAGAGGCACGAACTGTGCCGCGGGATCCACGCGGAGCAGAACGGCATCATCCAGTCCGCGAACCACGGGACGGTCATCGCCGGTTCGACGATCTACACGACGCATCACCCCTGCTCGGTCTGCGCGAAGATGATCATCAACGCCGGCATCGTCCGCGTCGTGACCGACGACGGCTATCCCGACGAGCTCGCGGCCGACATGCTGGCGCAGGCCGCGATCGAGGTCGTCACCCTCGACGACGCCGTGAGGGCGCCGCGGCCGTGACCCCGCCTCCGCCGGCGGCGGTTTCGCCGCCGGTGGCGACGGGGCCGTAAGTGCGCCTGCCTCGCCGCGGTGACCGCTCCCGCCACTCGCTTTCGCGCGCGACGCGATTCCACCGCATTCGTTGTTGACACGCGTCGAGCCGCGTTGCTACCATGCCGCTCGCTCATGACGGAGGCGGGCTCGCGGATGGAGCGACGACATGGTCGTGCGCAGCGTCCCTTCCGAACAGGCAACCCCAATCAGAATCTGACCATCTCCGAACACGAGGTCCACGATCGCCCGGCGCGCTCGTGGACGGCGCGAGTCGGGGCACTGACTGCGAACGTGGAGTCCGACGCATGCCGACCGTGAACGACGACATGTCCCTGGTCGACCAGGAAGCGGCAGAGACGATGACCGACGCTACCGTGGACGCGGGCACGGAGCCGGCCCAGGACGACGCGCTTCCCAGTCGTCTGCGGTTCGTGATGGACGAGGAGGAGATCCTCGGTCTGCACCGCCGACTCGCGAGCAGGCTCTTCCGCCTCGTGAGGAAGCGCAGCGGGACGATCGTCCCGTTCGAGCGGAAGAAGATCACCGAGGCCATCTTCAAGGCCGCCCAGGAGGTGGGGGGCAGGGACCGGGAGACCGCAGAGCGCCTGACAGACGAGGTTCTCCTGTACCTCTACTCCGAGAGAGGCGATAACCTGCCGCAGGTTGAGGAGATACAGGACTCCATCGAGAAGGTCCTCATCGAGCGCGGCCACGCCAAGACGGCCAAGGCCTTCATCCTCTACAGGGACAAGCGGGCGAGGGTTCGGCGGAAGGAGGTCCGGGCGGACCTCCCCGGGCTCGAGCGCATGGGCGCCGCGCGGTCGGTGGATGCGACCGATCTCGCGCTCTTCGTGAGGACCTCCGCGGACGACATGATCGTCTGGGACCGCGAGAAGATCGTCGAGACCCTCGTGAGGGAAGCGGACGTCAGCGTCGACGTCGCCGAGAAGATCAGCCGCGAGGTCGAGGACCAGATCGTCCTCTCGAAGACGAGCGTGATCACGGCGCCGCTCATCCGCGAGCTCGTGGACGCGAAGCTCGTCGAGCACGGGCTCGAGGCCGCGCGGCGGAAGCACACGCGGCTCGGCGTGCCGTTGTACGACGCCGAGCGCATCATCCTCATGCCGAACAAGGAGAACGCGAACATCCCGCACAACCCCGAGGCGACGAACATGACGCTCGCCGAGGCGGTGAAGAAGCAGTACGCGCTTCTTGCGGTGTTCTCGCAGGACGTCGCCGACGCGCACACGCGCGGCGACATCCACCTTCACGACCTCGGCTTCTTCGACCGGCCGTACTGCTCCGGGCAGTCGCTCGAGTACGTGAAGAAGTTCGGGCTGCACCTGCCGAACGCGATCTCGATCGCGAAGCCGGCCAAGCATCCCGACATTCTCCTCGCGCACATGGTGAAGTTCTCGGCGGCGCTTCAGGGTCACTTCGCCGGTGCGATCGGCTGGGACGCCGTGAACGTGTTCTTCTCGCCGTTCCTCGAGGGTCTCTCGGACCGGGACGTCCACCAGCTCGCCGAGATGCTCGTGTTCGAGTACTCGCAGCAGAGCGTTGCGCGAGGCGGGCAGGCGATCTTCAGCGACATCAACATCTACTGGGAGACGCCGAAGCACTTCGAGTCCGTCCCGGCGATCGGTCCCGGCGGGAGGGAAACCGGCAAGACCTACCGCGACTACCAGCGCGAGGCCCAGCGCTTCGCGATGGCCCTGTTCGACATCTACAAGCAGGGCGACGGCACGGGCCGGCCCTTCTTCTTCCCGAAGCCGCTCGTGCACATCACGGACGAGTTCTTCCGCACGCCGGGTCACGAGGACTTCCTGCTGCACATCTCGGACGTGGCCGCGGACAAGGGCAACACGTACTTCGTGTTCGACCGGGGCGAGACGGCCAAGATCTCCGAGTGCTGCAGGCTGTCGTTCAAGCTCGAGCAGTCCGACCTCGACGACGCGGCACAGCCGTGGCGGATGCGGTACTCGGCGCTGCAGAACGTGACGTTGAATCTCCCGCGCGCCGCGTACGCGGCGGAGGGCAGCGACGAGAAGCTCATCGAGAAGCTCGATCAGCTCCTGGCCGTCGCGGTCGCCGCGCACCAGCAGAAGCGGGAGATCATCGAGAACCTGCTGGCGATGGGGGACCACGGGCCGCTCGCGCTGCTCACCATGCGGCTCGACGGCCAGCCGTACCTCAGGATGCACCGCGTGACGCACCTCATCGGCCTCCTCGGCCTCAACGAGGCGGTGCAGAGCCACACGGGGGAGGAGCTGCACGAGTCGGAACGGGCGTTCAGGCTCGGGCTCCGGATCGTCGCGCACCTCAAGCTCGCGTGCGAGAGGGCGTCGGCAGAGACGGGCATGCGATTCGTGCTCGAGCAGACGCCGGCGGAGTCGTGCGCCTACCGGATGGCGAAGCTGGACCTCGACCACTTCCCGATCCAGGCGGCGAGGGTCGTCAAGGGCAACACGGCGACGGGTGAGGTGTACTACACGAACTCGACCTTCCTGAACGTGTCGCACCCGATCAGCGCCATCGAGCGGGTCAAGAAGGAAGGCAAGTTCCACGACATGATCGAAGCCGGGGCGCTCTCGCACGTGTGGATCGCGGACAGCCGTCCCGACAAGCGCGCCGTCGCGAGCTTCGTCAAGAGGACCTTCGCGAGCACGGGCAACGCCCAGATCGCGTTCTCTCCGGAGTTCACCACCTGCAACAGGTGCCTTCGCGTCATGAGAGGCCTCGTGGATTCCTGTCCGCGCTGCGGCTCGGTGCAGGTCGACGGCATCACGCGGGTCACGGGGTACTTCTCGAAGGTGTCGGGCTGGAACGTCGGCAAGCAGGCGGAGCTGGGCGACCGTCACAGGAGCCGCATCGAATGAAGCTCGTCTACTTCGTCAAGGACGGGTGCGACGCCTGCAAGAAGGCGCGCGAGAAGGTCGAGTTCTTCCTGGCGAGGTGGAACGCCTCGGACCGCGTTGAGCGGGAGACGCACAACACCTCCACGGAGGACGGCCTCGTCGAGGCCGCCATGCGGGAGGTCCGCGACATTCCGGCCATCATCCTCGAGGATTCGGACTCGGAGGTCGCGCGGTGGGTCCGCCGGCCGCCGACGTCGCTGGAACTCAGGGCGGCTCTCGGGGCGACCGTGCCCGCGCAGGACGGCGAGGACGCGCCCGCGGACGTCGCCCTCCCCTAGGCGGGAACCACCTGTGCGGCAGGGCTGTGTCTGTGGTAGACTCCGGGTACGGGTCTGCCCGTCTGGCGCGCGGGAAAGCGGCGCGCCCGGCGGCCCGAAAGGAGGCCTCGGGATGAACACGCGTATCGTCTCGTTCTCGATCGCGGCGCATGTCGTTCTCATTGCCGCGTCCGGGCTCGTCATCGGCTGCGCCGCGGGCGGGGGAGGCGGGACCGCCGCGGTGGACGCCTCCGGCACGCCGGTGGCCGTCACGCGCTCGTTCGAGCAGGGCCAGACGATGAAGTACCGCTTCAAGGTCGAGAGCCAGTCCGGCGTGAAGCGGGTGGGCTACGAGCAGTCGATCGCCACGTCGCATGAGCTCCGGACCACGTGCACGATCACGAAGGCCGGCGACGAAAAGGTCGAGATGGACATGCGCTTCGACTACGCCGCCGGGTCCCGCACGGTCGGCGACCAGATGATGGCCGACAAGGACGTCGCGACCCTGAGGGGCAAGGTGCTGCAGTTCACGCTCTCCCCGGCGGGCGCCATCGAGAGCTGGGCGGGCTTGTCCGGCGAGGCCGTGCTGGAGTCCGGAGCGGGTCAGTTCGCCATGCTCCTCTATGACGTGCTTCCGAGCCTGCCTGCCGAGCCGCTGACCGTCGGCATGACCTGGACGGAGCCGTACAACATCCCCACCATCACGACGCGGGCCGACCGCGACTTCGTGGGCGAGTCCACGTACACCGTGCTGGGGTTCAAGCGCAGGTACGACATCCCGTGCGCGGAGATCCGGCGCGTCACGAACTTCGAGTTCGAGGGGCGCGCCGAGCAGGGCGGCGAGGTGTGGCTCATGTCCGGGCGCGGGACCACGGATGGGACCATGCTCATCTCGACCGAGGACGGTCTCGTCGTCTGGAGCTCGAGCAACTCGAACATGACGCTCAAAGGCGAAGGTGCCTCCGTCGCGTCCGCCGCCGCGTCCGGCACGGTGGAGATGGGCATCAAGTCGAAGCTCGTCATCGAGCTTCAGTCCTAGCGCCGTGCGCCCGACCCGGCGGCCACGCGGCGGCCGGGGCGGGCCGGGACGCTGACCCGGGAGTCCTGACCTGAGGCTGAGGACGTTCTCCGGCGGAGCGCATCCGCCGACACGCAAGGCTTCCACCAGGCACCTCGAGATCACCGAGGCCGCGCTGCCCGAGCGCGCCGTCGTGCCGCTCGGGCAGTCGCTCGGCGCGCCGGCCGAGCCGTGCGTTCGCATCGGCGACGCCGTCCTCGTCGGGCAGAGGATCGGCGACGCCAGCGGCTTCGTGTCGGTCCCCGTGCACGCGCCGATCTCGGGCAAGGTCGCGGCCGTCGGGCGATTCCCGCACCCGCTCGGCAGCGAGCGGCCCGCCATCGTGATCGAGGGCGACGGCGCCGACCGCCGGCACGAGTCCGTCCGGCCCCCAGGCGATCCCGACTCGCTGTCTCCCGAGGACATCCGCCGCGCCGTCCGCGACGCGGGCGTCGTCGGGCTCGGCGGCGCGGCGTTCCCCACGCACGTCAAGCTGTCACCGCCCGAGTCGAAGCCCATCGATCTCGCCGTGCTGAACGGGGCGGAGTGCGAGCCGTGGCTCACGGCGGACCACAGGCTCATGCTCGAGAGACCGGCCGAGATCGTGAAGGGGCTCCTTCTCATCATGCGGGCCCTCGGGTGTCGCAAGGGCATCGTCGGGATCGAGGCCAACAAGATGGACGCCGTGCAGGCCATGCGCGGCGCGGCGCCGGCGGGCGCCGACATCGAGGTCGTCCCGCTCGAGGTGAAGTACCCGCAGGGCGCGGAGAAGCAGCTCATCGACGCGCTCACCGGGCGCAGGGTGCCCTCGGGCGGTCTTCCCATGGACGTCGGCGTCGTCGTGCAGAACGTCGGCACGGCGTTCGCGGTGTACGAGGCGTGCCACCTGGGGATGCCGCTCGTCAGACGGGTCGTGACGGTCGCGGGAACCCCGCTCGCGCGTCCGGCGAACTACCTCGCGCGGATCGGCACCCTCGTCTCCTCGCTCGTCGAGCAGTCCGGCGGGGCGACGGGGGAGGTGGCGAAGGTCATCTCGGGCGGCCCGATGATGGGCGTCGCCCAGGCGACCCTCGACGTGCCGGTGGTCAAGGGGATGTCGGGAGTGCTCCTCCTGGCTCCGGACGAGATCGACTGGAGGGCTCCCGATCCGTGCCTGCGCTGCGGGAACTGCGTTGAGACCTGCCCGATGAAGCTCGTGCCGACGCTGCTCGAGAAGCTCGTTGCGGCGGGGAAGACGGACGACGCCGTCGCCGCCGGGCTTCAGGACTGCATGGAGTGCGGGTCGTGCGGGTTCGTCTGCCCGTCCAGGCGGCCGCTCGTGCACAGCTTCAAGCTGGGCAAGTACCTGAGCGCCGAGCGGCGCAAGGCGGCGGCCCGGGCCGCGGAGAGGACCGCCGCGGCGGCCGCGGAGAGGGGAGGCCGGGCCTGATGCCGGAGCGTCTGGTCGTGTCCGCGTCGCCCCACCTCCGCGAGGGCGTGTCCGTCGAGAAGGTGATGTACGGCGTCGTCATCGCCCTCGTGCCGGCCCTGGCGGGCTCGATCTACTTCTTCGGGTTGCGCGCCGTTCTGATCGTCCTCATCTCGTGCGTGACCGCGCTGGCGACGGAGGCGGCGATCCAGCGCATGCGGCGCGTCCCGGTGACCGTCGCCGACGGCAGCGCGCTCGTCGCGGGCCTGCTCCTCGCGTTCAACCTGCCCCCGGGCGTCCCGCTCTGGATGCCGCTCGTGGGGTCGCTCTTCTCCATAGCCATCGGCAAGCAGGTCTTCGGCGGCCTGGGGTACAACGTGCTGAACCCGGCGCTCGCCGGGCGCGCGTTCCTCACCGCGTCGTGGCCGGTCCACATGACGACGGCGTGGGCCGCGGCGAGGGCCGGCACGCTCTCCGGCGCGCCGCTTCAGGGCGTGGACGTTCTCACGCAGGCGACGCCGCTCGGCGTCTGGCGGACGGCGGGCGCCATCCTCGCCGACCCGGCGTCGTCCACGCACCAGCTCGCGCAGGCGCGCGAGGTGCTCGCGGACCTGGGCTCGCCGGACACGGCGATGCACATGTTCCTCGGAAACACCGGCGGGTGCATCGGCGAGACCTCCGCGCTCCTGCTCCTCATCGGCGCCGCCTACCTCATGTTCAAACGGTACATCGGCTGGCGGATCCCGGTGAGCTACATCGCGACGGTCGCGGCCCTGGCCTGGATCTTCGGCGGGCCCGACGGGCTCTTCACGGGCAACGCGCTCTTCCACGTGCTCGCGGGCGGGCTCATGCTCGGGGCGTTCTTCATGGCGACCGACATGGTGACGTCGCCCGTCTCGCCGAAGGGCATGCTCGTCTTCGGCGTGGGGTGCGGGCTTCTCACGAGCGTCATCAGGCTCGTCGGCGGCTACCCCGAGGGCGTGTGCTACTCGATCCTGATCATGAACGTGGCCACGCCGCTCATCGACCGCACGACGAGGCCGCGGCGCTTCGGGGAGGTCGGGAAGCGTGCGTGACTTCCTGAAGCTCGCGGGGACCCTCACCGTCATCGCGTGCGCCGCGAGCGTGGCGCTCTCCGTCGCCTACCAGGCCACGCGCGAGGTGAAGGAGCGTTACGACCTCGAGGAGCAGGAGGCCGCCCGCAGGGAGGTGCTCCCGGAGGTCGAGGGGGCTGTGTTCGAGAGGGTCGAGACCGACTCCGTCATGAACGGGGCGCGCTTCGTGTGCTACGCGGCGTACCCGTCCGAGGGGTCGACGGAGGCGGCCGGGTACACGTTCGTCGCCTACGGCAGGGGCTACTCGAGCACCATCGCCACCATGGTCGGCGTGGACACCGCGTTCGCCGTCACCGGCATCCGCATCATCTCGCAGCGCGAGACACCGGGGCTGGGCACGAAGATCCAGGAGGTCGCCTCGAGGAACACGCTGTGGCAGATGCTCGCGGGGAAGGCTGTAGGCGAGGAGGGGCTCAGGCCCTGGTTCCAGGCGCAGTTCGACGGGCGCGACGAGAGCAGGCTCAGGGTCGTGAAGAGCCGGGCCGACGACGGCGTGCTCGCCGTCACGGGCGCCACGATCAGCTCCGAGGCCGTGACCGGCTCCGTGCGGCGGGGCATCGCGATGCTCCGCTCGATCGTGGCACCGGTCGAGGCGGCGGAGCAGGGCGCGACGGCGGCTCGGGCTGAGCCGGGCGTCCCGACGTCGACGACGGAGGCGGCGCCATGAGTTCCATGCGGGAGCTCGTGAAGGGCGTCTACCGGGAGAACCCGGTGTTCCGGCTCGCCCTCGGGCTGTGCCCCACGCTCGCCGTCACCACGTCGGTCGAGAACGGCCTCGGCATGGGCGCCGCGGCGACCTTCGTGCTCCTCGGGTCGAACGTCGTGATCTCGCTTCTCAGGAAGCTCATCCCGGCGAGGGTGCGCATTCCCTGCTTCATCATCGTGATCGCGAGCTTCGTCACGATCGTCGAGCTCGTCATGGGCGCGTATCTTCCCGAGCTCTCGAAGTCGCTCGGGATCTTCATCCCGCTCATCGTCGTGAACTGCATCATCATGGCCAGGGCCGAGGCGTTCGCCGCGAAGAGCGGCCTGCGCGCGTCGATCCTGGACGCCGTGGGCATGGGCATCGGCTTCACGCTCGCGCTCGTCGTCATCGGGACGATCCGCGAGGTCCTCGGCGACGGCAAGCTGTTCGGGTACATGGTGTTCGGCCCGAAGTTCCAGCCGGTGCTGCTCGTGCTCCTGGCGCCCGGGGGGTTCATCACGATGGGCCTCCTCATGGGGTACCTCAACGTGCTCGACGCCAGGGCGGCGCGGAAGGCGGACGCGGCCCGGAACCCGAAGGGGTAGGCGATGGACCTCGGTCATCTGCTCGCCGTTGTGGTCGGCGCGATCTTCGTCTCGAACTTCGTGCTCATGCGCTATCTCGGGCTGTGCCCGTTCGTCGGCGTCTCGAAGGACCTGGACTCGGCGGTGGGCATGGGCATGGCCGTCATCTTCGTGATGACCCTCGCGTCGCTCGCGACGTGGTTCGTGTACACGTACCTCCTCGTCCCGCTCGGCATCGTCTACCTGAGGACGATCGCCTTCATCCTCGTCATCGCGACCCTCGTGCAGTTCGTCGAGATGGTGATGGAGAAGACGGCGCCCGCGCTCCACAGGTCGCTCGGGATCTACCTCCCGCTCATCACGACCAACTGCGCGGTGCTCGGCGTCGCCGTCGTGAACGTGGACGAGTTCATGGTGACGGGGATCGCCCGGAACGCGAGCTTCATCTACACCGTCGTGCACGGATTCGCTGCCGGCGTCGGGTTCACGCTGGCGCTCGTGCTCATGGCGGCCATCCGGGAGCGCATCCAGCTCGACGCGATCCCGAAGTCGATGCGCGGCATCCCGATCACGTTCGTCATCGCGGGGCTCATGGCCATAGCGTTCCTCGGCTTCACCGGGCTCCGGGTCGGGTAGAGGGCAGGAGGACGGAGTGCAGTCGGTCCTTGCGAGATCCGTGGTGTCGCTCACCGGGCTTGCCGCCGCGTTCGGCGCGATGCTCGCGTACGCGTCCCGCGTGTTCGCCGTGCGCCGCGACCCCAGGGTCGAGAAGGTGCTCGCGGCGCTCCCCGGGGTGAACTGCGGCGCCTGCGGGTTCCCCGGCTGCCAGGGGTTCGCGGAGGCCGCCGTGAAGGGCGACGTCGCGGAGGGCGCCGTCTGCCCGCCCGGCGGGAACGAGACGATGGTGAAGGTCGCCGAGATCCTCGGCACGGAGCACGCGCAGCTCGTTCCCAAGGTCGCCGTCGTGCACTGCGCAGGGGGCGCATCCACGTCCGTCCAGCGCGTGACCTACGAGGGGATCGAGGACTGCCGGGCGGCCCTGCTCGTCGGAGGGCATCCCAAGGCGTGCATCTTCGGATGCCTGGGCCTCGGCACCTGCCGCTCGGTCTGCCCCTTCGGAGCCATCGCGATCGACGAGGAAGGACGCGTCCGCATCGATGCGAAGCGCTGCACGGGATGCGGCAAGTGCGTCGAGGCCTGCCCCGTCGGGATCATCGAGCTCGCGCCGCGCGACATGCGGGTCCATGTTCGGTGCTCGTCGCACGACAAGGGCCCGGCGGCGAAGAAGGTCTGCTCGGTCGCGTGCATCGCCTGCCAGCTGTGCGTGAAGAAGTGCCCCCACGGCGCGATCCGCATGGACGACAACCTCGCCGTCATCGACTACACGAAGTGCACGAACTGCGGGATCTGCGCGGCCGTGTGCCCGACCAAGGCGATCATCGACGAGGTGAAGGTCCGCCCGAAGGCGCTCATCGGCTCGCGCTGCGAGGGAAAGGGCCGGTGCAAGGAGGTCTGCCCGGTCAAGGCGATCACGGGCGAGCCCGGACAGCGGCACGAGGTCTCGCGCGGGGCCTGCATCGGGTGCGGGCTGTGCCTCGACGTCTGCCCGACCCGGGCGATCACGATGGTCGGGGCCCTCGGCCCGCAGAAGGAGAGGTCCTGACATGGCGCGCGGCGAGATGGCGGGACGGCAAGGACGCCCGGGCACGCCGCTCCGGATCCTCCTGGCCACGCGGGTCCACTTCTGGCCCGTGTCGATCCTCCCGGTGCTCGTGGGCTCGACGCTGCCGTTCTGGCTTCGGCCCGAGGGGTTCGTCTGGAGCTCGGGGCGGTTCGCCGTCACGCTCCTTGCCGTGCTCCTCATCCACATCGCCTCCAACCTCGCCAACGAGTACCACGACGACCGCAGCGCGGCCGACCGCGTGAACCCGAGGCACGGCTCGCTCTCAGGCGGTTCGGGACTCATCCAGGCCGGCGCGCTACCGGCCGGGGCATTCCTCGCGGGCGCGATCGCCTGCTACGCGGCGGCGGCCGGCCTCGGCCTGTGGCTCAACGCGGTCCTGCCGGGCAATCTGGCGCTGGTCCTCGGGGTCGTCGGCGTTCTGGGAGGCTACTTCTACACGGCGCCGCCTCTCAAGCTCTCGCACAGGGGCCTCGGCGAGGTCGCGGTCGCGCTCCTCTTCGGCGTGCTGCCGGTCGTGGGCGCGTACTTCGTGCAGGCGCGCACGGTCTCGTGGCAGGTCGTGGTCGCGTCCCTGCCGCTCTCGTTCGCCGTCGCGCTCGTTCTCTGGGTCAATGAGATCGTGGACGCCGTGCCCGACGCGGCGGCGGGCAAGGCCACGCTCGTGACGCGCGTCGGCGCCCGCGCGGCCGGTCGCTGGGGCGTTCTCGCGCTCACGACGCTCGCCTTCGCGAGCCTGTTCCTCGCCGTCTTCACGGCGTCTCTCATCCCGCTCACGCTCGTCGCCGTGCTCGCGTTCGGCCTGGCGCGGACCGTCGTCGTGGACTGCTGGTCCCGGCACGCTCGACCGGCCGACCTCGCCGCGGCGCAGCGGGCCGCTCTCAAGCTCCACGCCGTGCTCGGCGTCGTCATCGCCCTCTCGGCGCTGGTGGCCGCCGGCGGCTGACCCCCCTTTGACTTGGGCATCCCCGCGTGGTATCGTCACTTCGCTTCCTTGCGGCGGGACATGGGCATGGCGCGTTGGGGGACCGGGTGACGGGCGAGCGGAGGCGGCTCCTCCTCGAGATCCTTGGGTTCGCGCTCGTCGTTGCGCTCGTGGCGACGTACGCCGTGCGGCGTGGCGGCGCCGCCGGGCCGGCGAGGCTTGAGGACCAGCGGCTTCTCCTGGGCACGGTCGTCTCCGTCACCGTGTTCACGAACGACTCCGAGCGCGGCCGCGGGGCCATCGAGGCGGCCTTCGCCGAGATGGAGCGGGTGGAGTCCCTCACGAGCCGCCACGCGGCGTCCGGCGAGATCTCCAGGATCAACGCCGGCGGCAGGACCGGCGACCGCGTGAGCATCGGCGGCGAGCTCGCCTCCGTCATCGAGCGCTCATTGCACTTCAGCAGGGTCTCGGGCGGGGCCTTCGACGTGACCGTGGCTCCGCTCGTCGCGCTGTGGCTCGGGCCCGAGGGGATGCGCGTCCCGAGCCGGTCCGCCGTGAGCGCCGCCCTTCCGAAGGTCGACTACACGAAGCTCGCGCTGAACGCGGGCGCCGGAACGCTCACCGTCCCGCTCGGGATGTCGCTGGACCTCGACGGCATCGCCAAGGGGCACGCGGTCGACCGCGCGGTGCGGGCGCTGCGCCTGCGGGGGATCCAGTCGGGCATCGTGGACGCCGGAGGCAACATCGGCTTCCTGGGCGCGCCGCCCCGCGGCGGGATGTGGCGCGTCGGCATCAAGCACCCGCGCCGCGAGGGCATCCTGGGCACGCTGTTCGTCGAGCGCGGGAGCGTCGCGACCTCGGGGGACTACCAGCACTTCACGGTCGTGGACGGCCGGCGCTACCACCACATTCTCGACCCGAAGACGGGACAGCCGGCGCACGGCGTGATGAGCGTGACCGTCGTGACGGCGCGGGCCATCGACGCGGACGCTCTCTCCACGGCGGTGTTCGTTCTGGGAGCCGAGCGAGGGATGGAGCTCATCGAGACGCTGGACGGCGTGGAAGGCGTCATCGTCACGGGGCAGGACGACGTGGACCGCGTTCTCGTGTCGTCGGGTCTCGCGGAGCGCTTCGCGGAGGAGACGTAGGGTCCGGGGGGAGCATGGCCGAGGCTGCACACTGGGAGCCGGCGGGAGAGGGGCGCGCGCACTGCCTCCTCTGCCCGCAGTCCTGCGTCATCCCGGAGGGCGGCCACGGCATCTGCCTCGGGAGAGTGAACCGCGGGGGGGCGCTTCAGGCCGACAACTTCGGCCGCTGCGTGTCGCTCGCGATGGACCCGATCGAGAAGAAGCCCCTGTACCACGTCTGTCCGGGACGCGAGATCCTGTCCGTCGCGTGCAACGGCTGCAACCTGCGGTGCGACTTCTGCCAGAACTGGACGATCTCGCAGGAGCCCGCGCGCACGAGCCCCCTTCCGGCGTTCGAGCTCGTGCGCATCGCGGTCGAGTCGGGGTCCTTCGGGATCGCGTACACCTACACCGAGCCACTCGTGTGGTTCGAGTACATCCTCGAGGCGGGGGCGCTCGCGCACGAGAGGGGCCTTAAGAACGTCCTCGTCACCAACGGCGTCATCAACGAGAGGCCGCTCAGGGAGCTTCTGCCGCTCGTCGACGCGATGAACGTGGACCTCAAGTCGATGCGGCCGGGGTTCTACCGCGAGCACTGCCGCGTGGACGGGCTCGAGT
This sequence comes from Candidatus Effluviviaceae Genus I sp., assembly GCA_016867725.1. Classification (NCBI taxonomy): domain Bacteria; phylum Candidatus Effluviviacota; family Candidatus Effluviviaceae; species Candidatus Effluviviaceae Genus I sp. Next base: position 10,090 of record VGIX01000025.1, on the reverse strand, counting down.
CGGTCCTGCGGACGATCCGGATCGCCGCCGAGGCCTGCCACGTGGAGGTCACGAACCTGCTCATCCCCGGGCTCAACGACTCCCCGGACGAGACGCGCGAGCTCGCGCGGTTCGTCGCCGGCGTGGACGTGAGGATCCCGCTCCACTTCTCGAGGTACTTCCCGCAGCACCGGATGACCGTCCCCGCGACGCCGCTTTCGACGCTCACGCGCGCCGCGGACATCGCGGCCGAGAAGCTGTACTACGTCTATCTCGGGAACACGGGGCGGCAGGAACGAAGCCACACGCACTGCCCGGTGTGCGGGAACCTGCTCGTGCGGCGAACCGGCCATCAGACGTCGATCGTCGGCCTGTCGGGCCGCAACTGCAGGCGGTGCGGGAGGGCCGCGGACATCGTGTGGTGCTCGTGATGACCGGTCTGCGGCGGACGGCCGCCCTGCTCACGCGGGCGGACCGGGTCGTGCTCTACGCCCTCGTCGGAGGCGGCGTCGTGCTCCTTGCGGCGACGTGGAGAGGCGGTGCGGGAGGGCACGCGCGGATCAGCTGGCCGGGCGGCACGCGCGTCGTGCGGCTGGATGAGGACGCGCGATACGATGTCGAGGGGCCGCTCGGCGTGACGGTGGTCGTCGTCGCCGGAGGGAGCGTGAGCGTGATGTCGTCCCCGTGCCGGGAGCACGTCTGCGAGCGCATGGGACCCGTCAGGAATCGGGGCGGGACCGTCGTCTGCGTTCCGAACCGTGTGATCGTCACCGTGCAGGGCGCGGGCGGAGACCGGATCGATGCCACAACGCGGTAGGGAGCGGATGAGCGCCTCGCGCGGTCTCGCGACGGTCGGGACGCTGGTCGCGGCGTCGCTCGTGCTGTACGCCGCGGAGGGCCTGTTCCCGTCTCCGCTTCCCTTCCTCAAGCTCGGGCTTTCGAACATCGTGACGCTGTTCGCGCTCGCCACGATGGGAGTGCGGGCGGCGGTGGCCGTGACCGCGCTCCGCGTGCTCGTCGCCTCGGCGCTCGCCGGGACCATCGCGGGGCCGGCCTTCGCGCTGTCGATGGGCGGCGGGCTCGCCGCGGCCCTGGGCATGGGGGCCGCCGCGCGGTGGGGGACGCCGCCGCTCAGCGTCGTCGGCGTCAGCATGGTCGGGGCGGCGTGTCACAACCTCGCGCAGCTGTCCATCGTCGCGTGGCTCTTCGCGGGCGCCGTCTCGCGGCTCGTGCCCGCCGCGCTCCTCATCTCGGCGGTCACGGGCCTCGCGACCGGTCTCGCGGCCCGGTTCGCGCTGGACAAGCTCGGTCGCCACGTCGGCACGTGGAGGAGCGCTTTCGCATGAGAGAGATCGGCCGTGTGGTCTCGGTCCAGGGGGACGCGGCGGTCGTGGCGATGCCCGGAACGGGCAGCTGCGACCGGTGCGGCCTGTGCCTCATGGGGCAGGATGGCAAGCAGTTCCTGCTTCTGGCACGCAACGCCGCGGGCGCGGCCGCCGGCGACGCGGTGGAGGTCGAGATCGCCGAGGGCCGCGTGATCGCGGCGGCGTTCGCCGTGTACATGGTGCCCGTGCTCGCGACGATCATCGGGTTCGCCGTCGGCAACGCGATCGCGGGGGGCGCTCCGGACGCGGCGCTTCCCATCGTCCTGGCCGTCGCGTGCCTCGCGGTCTCGTTCGTGGCGGTGTGGGCGTACGACCTCAGGCTCCGCAAGGCGGAGAAGCGGCAGGTCGTGATCACGAGGATCGTGTCGGCCGAGGAGGCCGAGCGCGAGGGCAAGCACGTGAGGCCGGTGCGCCTCGGAGGGTAGGCTCTGTACAAGTCGGCCAAGAGACTCGTGAACCGCATCGCCGCGCTCGCCCACAGCAAGAAGGCCGAGGGCGTGGTGTCCATCGACCTGAGGGGCCTAAGCCCCGCGTGCGACTTCTTCGTGATCTGCGAGGGCACGAGCGACGTGCACGTGCGGGCGATCGCGGACGCCATCGAGGACGGGCTCCTCGAGTCCGGCGAGAAGGCGTGGCACCTCGAGGGGCGCGAGGGCGGACGGTGGGTGCTGCTCGACTACATCAACGTCGTCGTGCATGTGTTCGACGGCGAGACGCGCGACTACTACCAGCTGGAGCGGCTCTGGGGAGACGCGAAGATCCAACGCTACGAGGACGAGTGACGCCTATCGCCGGGGGGAACCGATGAACGAACATCTCGAGAAGCTCGCGCAGGCCGTCGCGGACTCGGACGCCGTGGACATCATGGTCCTGACGAGGGACATGGAGGTCGTGTGGCTGAGCCCGCACATGGAGAAGGTCGTGGGGATGACGCTCGCCGAGGTCGGGGGCCGGACCTGCCATGAGGCGTTCGCCGGTGACGCCGCGCCGCACCCCGGATGCACGGCGCGGAAGGCGCTCGAGCTGGGGCGCCCCGTGCGCCAGATCGAAAGCCTGAACGGCGTGCCGCACCTCGTCGTCGCGCTGCCGCTCGGTGAGCGGCACGTGGGCGAGCTCGTCGTGCGGCTCGGCGACCTCGCGCAGCCGACCGGCGTCGCCCCGATCCTCGCCAGGCGGAGCATCAGGAAGTACACGTGCGACCCGGTGAGCGAGAAGCACGTGCGGATGCTCCTCGAAGCCGGCATGGCCGCCCCGTCCGGGAAGAACCTGAGGCCCTGGCACTTCGTGGTCGTGACGGACAGGGGCAAGCTCGACCGCCTCGCCGAGACGGGCACGTTCTGGCGGATGCTCCACGAGGCGCCGCTCGCGATCGTCATCTGCGGCGACCCCGGCATCTCCGACAGGTACTACGACCAGGACGCCGCGGCCGCGACGGAGAACATCCTCCTCGCGGTCTCGATGCTGGGCCTGGGGGGCGTGTGGCTGGGGTGCCATCCGAACCCGGAGCGGATGGACCCCGTGAGGGAGATTCTCGGGATCCCGGAGGCGATCGTGCCGGTCGCGATGGTCTCGGTCGGACATCCCGCGGAGGAGAAGGAACCGAGAACGCAGTACGAGGAAGGGCGGGTCCACAAGGACCGCTGGTAGATCCGAGCCCCCGCGCGCGGTGGGGAACGGTCACGGACATGGAGGATGGTCTATGTCGTCGAGGTGCTTCGGCGCGGCGTTCGTGACGCTCCTTGCCGCGCTCGCTCTCGCGGCCCCGGCCTCGGCCGTCGAGCCGCACGCCGGGATGCTCCGCAATCCGGACGTGTCAGCGACCCACATCGTGTTCCGCTACGCGAACGACCTCTGGCTCGTGCCGCGCGAGGGCGGCGTGGCGACGCCGCTCGCGAGCCCGCCTGGAGCGGAGAACTTCCCGAAGTTCAGTCCCGACGGCCGGACCATCGCGTTCCTCGGCAGCTACGACGGGATCCGGGACATCTACACGCTTCCCGTCGGCGGCGGGACGCCGGTGCGCGTCACGCACCATCCGGCAACGGAGATCATCTCGGACTGGACGCCCGACGGACGCATCATCTTCTCCGCGTGGGGGATGGGCCGGAATCCCAACGTCGCCGAGGTGCGGTCGGTGCGTCCCTCGGGAGGGCTGTCCGAGCCGTTGCCGGTGCCGTACGGCGCGAACGCCACCGTGAGCGCCGACGGCCGGTGGCTCGCGTACACCCCCGAGTCGAACGACTTCTCCACGTGGAAGCGCTACCGCGGCGGGCGCGCGAGCGACGTCTGGCTCTTCGACCTCGTGGAGCACGCGTCGAAGCAGATCACGGACTGGGAGGGAAGCGACAGCGTGCCGATGTGGCAGGGCTCGAGGGTGTTCTACGTTTCCGACGCGGGGCCCGAGCACCGGCTCAACATCTGGGTGTACGACACGGCGACCGGCCAGCGGCGGCAGATCACCTTTCACGCCGACCACGACGTGAAGTGGGCATCCGCCGGCCCGGGCGACCGCGAACAGGGCGAGATCGTCTACCAGCACGGTTCCGATCTCCGGCTTCTCGATCTCGCGACGGAGCAGTCGCGCGTCGTGTCGGTGACGATCCCGGGTGACCGCCCGCGCCTGCGCCCGCAGTCCTTCGACGCGTCGGCCACGATGGGCGGCCTCGACATCTCGCCGCAGGCGAAGCGCGTGGCCGCCGAGGCGCGCGGCGACCTCTGGACGCTGCCCGCGAAGAAGGGGACGCCGCTCAACCTCACGCGCACGAGCGGCGCGGCCGAGCGCGACCCGGCGTGGAGCCCCGACGGCAGGTGGATCGCGTACTTCTCCGACGCGACGGGCGAGTACGAGCTCTACGTCACCCAGTCGAACGGAACGGGCGAGACGCGGCGCCTCACCGACTTCGGTCCCGGCCGCTTCCTCTACTTCCCGACATGGTCTCCGGACTCGAAGTCCATCGCGTTCTGGGACCAGACGGGCGGGCTCTTCGTGGTCGGCGTCGAGAAGGGCGGCCCGAAGCTCGTGGACAAGCTCCCGGGCGCCAACCCCGTCCCCGTGTCGTGGTCGTCCGACTCCAACTGGATCGCGTGGTGGCGTCCGGTGAAGAGCGTCGTCGGCCGCTCGGCGATCTGGCTCCACGACGTCTCGAAGGGGAAGGTCCACCAGGCGACGAGCGGCGTGTGCAGCGACTCGTGGCCCGTGTTCGACCGCGAGGGCAAGTACCTCTACTTCGCGAGCACGCGAGACCAGTCGGACCCCATCTACGCCGACGAGGGGACAACCTGGGTCTACTCGGAGACCGAGCGGCTGTGCGTCGTCCCGCTCACGAAGGACACGCCGGCCCCGCTTCCGCCGGAGATCGACGAGGAGGAGTGGGATGCGGGCAAAGACGAGGGCAAGGACAAGAGCAAGGACAAGGACAAGGACGCGGGCAAGAGCGAGAAGGACGACGAAGAGAAGGACGACGACGAGAAGCCCGAGCCCGTGAGGATCGACCTGGAGGGCTTCGAGGCGCGTGCGGTCGCGCTGCCCGTGGACAAGGGCATCTTCGCCAACCTCCACGTGAGCGACGAGGGCAAGCTCGTGTACCTGCGCTATCCGCCCTGGAAGGAGGAAGTGAAGGCGTCCATCTGTCTCGCGGACCTCGACGACGAGGACGAGGAGCACGAGAAGACCGTGCTCGCGCCCGCCGACGGCTTCGCCATGACGGCTGACGGCTCGAAGCTCCTCGTGAGTTCCGAGTCCGGCATGGCCATCGTGGACGCGAGGCCGGACCAGAGCATGAAGGACGCGGTGTCCACGGCGGGGATGACGGCCGAGATCGACCCGCGCGAGGAGTGGGCGCAGATCCTGCGCGAGGCGTGGCGCATCGAGCGCGACTTCTTCTACGATCCCGGCATGCACGGCGTGGACTGGGAGGGCGTCCGGCGGCAGTACGAGGCGATGCTCCCCGACTGCGCGTCCCGGCAGGACGTGGGGTACCTGATCGGCGAGATGATCGGGGAGCTCAACGTCGGGCACGCGTACTACTGGGAGAGCGGCGAGTGGGCGCCGGCGCTCTCCGTCGGCATGCTGGGATGCGACTTCGCGCTCGAGAACGGCGCGTATCGGATCGCGCGCATCGTCGCGGCGGACCCGTGGGACGTGGACGGCCGCGGCCCGCTGAGCCGGCCCGGGACGGACGCGAAGGAGGGCGACTACCTGCTCGCCGTCAACGGCGTGCCCCTCGACCCGGCGAAGGACCCGTGGGCGGCGTTCCAGGGGCTTGCCGGCAAGGTCGTCAAGCTCACGCTGAGCGAGCGGCCGGCGCCCCACGACAGGGCGCGCGAGGTCGTCGTGAAGCTGCTGGACGGCGAGGGGGACCTCAGGTACCGCGCGTGGGTGGCCGCGAACCGGCGCTTCGTGGACGAGCGGACCGGCGGGCGCGTCGGGTACATCCACGTTCCCGACACGGGCATCGAGGGGCAGAACGAACTCGTGCGGCAGTTCCTCGCGCAGCGGCAGAAGGATGCGCTCATCATCGACGAGCGATGGAACGGCGGCGGGCAGATCCCGGCGCGGTTCATCGAACTTCTGAACCGTCCCACAACGAACTACTGGGTCCAGCGCGACTCCGACGAGGTGTACGCGTGGCCCTACGACTCCCACCAGGGACCGAAGTGCATGCTGATCAACGGCTCGGCCGGGTCGGGCGGCGACCACTTCCCGTACCTGTTCCGCCACTTCGGGCTCGGCAAGCTCATCGGGACGAGGACGTGGGGCGGGCTCGTGGGATTGAGCGGGGGGCCGGGGCTCATCGACGGCGCGGTCGCGACGGCGCCGTCGTTCGCGTTCGTGGACCTCGACGGGACGTGGGGCATCGAGGGGCACGGCGTGGACCCGGACATCGAGGTCGTGGACGACCCGGCGCTCATGGTGGGCGGGAAGGACCCGCAGCTCGACGTCGCCATCCGGCAGATGCTCGACGAGCTGGCGCAGCGGTCGTTCACGCCGCCGCCGAAGCCGGAGTACCCCGACCGGAGCGGGATGGGGCTCAGGCTCGAGGACAGGTAGCCGGACCGGAGGATCACGGAGGGAGGTGCGACGATGATGCGGCACAGGGGCGTCGGCTGGCTTGTCGCGGCGCTGGCGCTGCTCGCGATCCCGGCTGCGGCAGGCGAGGCAGGCGGGCTCGCCGGCGTCTGGGAGGGAACACTCGACGCCGACGGCGCGGCGCTCCGCGTCGTATTCACGGTCTCCGCTGCGGACGGCGGAGCGTACTCTGCCACGCTGGCGAGTCCGGACCAGGGCGCCGAGGGCATTCAGGTCCGAGAGGCCGTCCTGGACGGTCGGGCGGTGCGGTTCAGCGTGCCGGCGGTCCTCGGGCAGTTCGACGGCGAGCTCGACGACGACGGGGAGCACATCGCCGGCGTGTGGACGCAGGCCGGGCGCGAGCTCCCGCTCGCCCTCGAGCGGACCGCGGCCGGCCCGGTCGTCGTGAGGCCGCAGGACCCGCCCCCGATGGTATCTCTGTACCGGTCGGAGATGGTGACCTACCAGAACGCGGCCGCGGGCATCACGCTCGGCGGGACCATCACGACTCCGAACGGAGACGGGCCGTTCCCGGCCGTGCTCCTCATCTCCGGCTCCGGGCCGCAGGACAGGAACGAGACCGCCTACGGCCACAGGCCGTTCCTCGTGCTGGCCGACAACCTGACGAAGCGCGGCATCGCCGTCCTGCGCGTGGACGACCGCGGGGTCGGCATGTCGCAGGGCAACGTGGCGCAGTCCACGAGCAGGGACCTCGCGGACGACGTGCGCGCGGGCGTCGAGTTCCTGCGGACGCGGCCGGAGATCGACGCGCGCCGCATCGGACTCCTGGGCCACAGCGAGGGCGGGCTCATCGCGCCCATGGTCGCCGCGGAGACGGAGGACGTCGCGTTCGTCGTGATGCTGGGTCCGCCCGGGATCGTCGGCGAGGAGGTGCTGTACGACCAGGCGCGGCGGATCAGCGAGGCGAGCGGGGAGACGCCGGAGGGCATCGAGCGCGGGCGTCGTCTTCAGGAGGCGGTCTTCGAGGTCCTGAAGTCGGAGCCGGACAACGCGGCGGCCACCGAGCGGCTGCGCGCCGTGCTCAAGCAGGGCGTGGCGGAGCTGCCCGAGGCGGCGCAGGCCGAGCTTGCCGAGTCGCTCGACGCGTTCGTGGACGGTCAGATCAGGCAGGTCGTCACGCCGTGGTTCCGGTTCTTCCTCGCGCACGATCCGGCGCCCGCGCTCGAGAAGGTGCGGTGCCCCGTGCTCGCGCTCTTCGGCGGCAAGGACCTCCAGATCTCGCCGGAGGCCAACCGCGCGCCGCTGGAGGCGGCCCTCGCGCGCGGCGGCAATGCCGACCACACCGTGCGGACGTCCGACGGCGTGAACCACATGTTCCAGACGGCGACGACGGGGCTGCCGTCGGAGTACCCGAAGATCCCCGAGACGATCGCGCCCGAGGTGCTCGGTCTCATCGGCGACTGGATCCTCGAGCGGTTCGGTCCGAAGTAGGGGGCGAGGCGTGTTCTTCGAGGAGCTGAAGCAGGCGCTCGCGGGCGCGCTCGCGAGCCTCGGGCTTCCGGCCGACAGGGCGGAGGTCACGCCGCCGCGCGACCCGTCGCACGGGGACGCGGGGACGAGCGTCGCGCTCGCGCTGGCGAAGGAGCTCGGGAGGAACCCGCGCGAGCTCGCGGCGGAGATCGTCGCGGCGCTCGATCGCGACCCGTCCGTCGTGGAGTCGGTCGAGGTGGCGGGCCCCGGGTTCATCAACTTCCGGCTTGCCGCCGCGTGGTACGAGCGCGTGCTGCGGGAGGCGGTGAAGCGCGGCGGGGCGTACGGTCGTTCGGACGCGGGGCGCGGCGCGCGCGCGCAGGTCGAGTTTGTGAGCGCGAACCCGACCGGGCCGCTCAACATCGTGAGCGCGCGGGCCGCGGCCGTGGGCGATGCCATCGCGAACCTGCTCGCGGGGACCGGCGTCGAGGTCGAGCGCGAGTACTATGTCAACGACGGCGGCCAGCAGGTGGAGAAGCTCGCGCTCTCGGTCGAGGCGCGCATCCGGGCGAGCCGGGGAGAGCCGCTCGAGATCCCCGAGGGCGGGTACCACGGCGACTACCTGTGCGACGTGGCGGCGGCGATCGCGGCCGAACGGCCCGACGTGTTGGCGATGCCGCGTCCCGAGCGCCTTGCGTTCCTCAAGGCGGCCGCCGTGCGGGCCATCGTGTCGCAGCAGAAGGCCGACCTCGAGCGGTTCGGCGTCCGGTTCGACCGCTGGTTCTACGAGTCCGAGCTGGGCGCGGCGGTGGACGCCGCGCGCGAGCGGCTCGTGGCGAGCGGGGAGACGTTCGAGCAGGACGGCGCGGTGTGGCTTCGCACCACGCCGCACGGCACGAACGACGACAAGGTCATCGTGAAGAGCGACGGGCAGCCGACCTATCTTCTGCCGGACGTCGCCTACCACCTCGACAAGTTCGCGCGCGGGTTCGACCCGGTCATCGACCTGTGGGGGCCGGACCACCACGCGCACGTGGCCGAGGTGCACGCGGCGCTCGAGATCCTCGGGTACCCGCAGTCGCGGCTCGAGATCCAGATCGTCCAGCAGGTGAACTTCATCGAGGGCGGCAAGCAGCTCAAAATGTCGAAGCGCGCCGGGCGGCTCGTGACGCTCGGCGAGCTCGTGGACGACGTGGGCGTGGACGTGGCGAAGTTCTTCTTCCTGATGCGCACGCAGTCGGCGCACCTCGACTTCGACCTCGACCTGGCGCGCCAGCAGACCGAGGAGAACCCGGTCTTCTACGTCCAGTACGCGCACGCGCGGGTGGCGAGCCTCATCCGGTTCGCGAAAGACCGCGGGCACGCCGTGCCGTCGCCTGAGGAGGCCGTCCTCGGCGACGTGAGCGCGGGAGACGCCCGCAGGCTGGTGTTGCGGCTGTCGGACTTCCCGGCGCTCGTTGATGGCGCGGCGCGGGCGCGGGAGCCCCATCGTCTCACGGCGTACCTGCGCGAGGTCGCGGCGGCGTATCACTCGTACTACCACAACAACCGCATCGTGACGGACGACCCCGCGCAGACGGCCGCGCGGCTCTTCCTGTCCGAGGCGACGAAGACCGTTCTGCGCAGCGGGCTCCTGCTTCTGGGCCTGTCGGCGCCGGAGCGGATGTAGCTTCGGGCAGCGCGGCGCGGGTTTGTGCTTGACAATCCGGCTCGCCGGAACGAACTATCTCGTGTGGGATTGCCCCGCCGGTGTGAACACCGCACCCAGGCGCGCGCGAACCGGAGGATGGGGCATTGCTTCTGAAGGGGCGAGACCGGGTCTTCCCGCTGGAGTCCGTCGAGCAGGCGCTCGGGGCGCTTCGCGACGTGCGGAGCGCGAAGATCGTCGCGGACGACGTGGGCCGCATCCTGGCCGTGCACGTCGTCTCGTCGTCCGAGCGCAGCGCGAAGCAGATCGCGCGCGACGTCGAGTCCGTCCTGGTCGCGAAACTGGGCATCGCGATCGACCATCGCAAGATCAGCATCGCGCAGGTGGGCGCGGAGTCGCCGGCGCCCGCGGCGGCGGGGGAGGCGCGCTCGGGGACGGGCGCGGCGGCTGGCGGTGCGGCCCGAGGCGGCCGGACGGATGCCGAGCCCGAGCAGCCCGTGCCCAGGGGGCTCGCGGCGAAGGACCGCCGGATCGAGTTCGTCGGCGTGAGCGTGGCGCAGTCGCAGAACAGGGCGGAGGCGC
>VGIX01000024.1 GCA_016867725.1 Candidatus Effluviviaceae Genus I sp. | reverse complement strand
GGCTGCGCCTCGCTCGTTGACCGCGCCCCCGGCTTGCCCTAGAATCTCATGGGCTGAGCGCTCCAGTGGCCCGCCAGGGCCGTGGGCGTTCACGCATCCGTCCTTGCTCGCTGTCGACCCGAACACCCGGAGAGCTCTCGATGCCGCACGACCTTCGGCCGACCCCCGGCAGCGCCAGGCCAAAGTACTGGCGCAAGCCGCTCGACGCCGACCGCATCAAGATCCCGTACGGCGAGATCCACATCGTCGTGGAGCGCTGCAAGGGCTGCCGGTTCTGCGTCGAGTACTGCCCGCGCCACGTGCTCGAGATGTCCGAGGACTTCAACGCCAAGGGCTACCACTACCCGACGGTGAAGCCAGGGAGCGTGTGCCTGGACTGCGGGCTGTGCGAGCTTCTCTGCCCCGAGTTCGCCATCTTCTGCGTGGAGCAGGACGATGCGGCGGACGGAGACGCAAAGAAGGAGGAGGGCGCCGCATGACGACGGCCGAACCCAAGGGCGTCCTCACGGGCGAGCACTACCTGGACGGCGACCACGCCGCGGCCGAGGGCGGGCTGGCCGCCGGCTGCCGCTTCTTCGCCGGCTACCCGATCACACCGTCCACCGAAGTGGCCGAACGCATCGCGGCGAGGTTCCCCGCGGTCGGCGGGCTCTTCGTGCAGATGGAGGACGAGATCGCGTCGGTGGCCGCGATCCTCGGCGCATCGTGGGCCGGCGCGAAGACGATGACCGTGACGTCGGGGCCGGGCTTCTCGCTCATGATGGAGAACATCGGCCTCGGCCTCATGATGGAGGTGCCGACGGTCATCGTCAACGTCCAGCGTGGCGGCCCCTCCACCGGCCTTCCCACGCTTCCCGGACAGGCCGACATGATGCAGGCGAGGTGGGGCTCGCACGGTGACTACGAGATCATCGCGCTCTCCTCGTCGTCGCCCCAGGAGGCCTTCGAGCAGGTCATCACGGCCTTCAACCTCTCCGAGAAGTACCGCCTGCCCGTGCTCGTGATGATGGACGAGTGCGTCGGCCACATGACGGAGAAGGTCGTCATCCCGAAGGCCGAGGACATCGAGATCGTTCCCCGCAAGCTCTACCGCGGCGCGAAGGGGACCTACCGCCCCTACGAGCCCGACAAGGACATGATCCCGTGGATGGCGCGCGCCGGCGACGGCCACCGCTTCCACACGACCGGCCTCACGCACGACGAGCGCGGCTATCCGGTCATGTCCGCCGAGTGCCAGGAGAAGTGCGTGCACCGGCTCGTGGACAAGATCCGCTCGCGCGCGGACGACATCGTCGTACTCGAGGAGGAGGCCACCGACGGCGCCGACGTCGTGGTCGTGTCGTACGGCATCTCCTGCCGCGTGGCCGTCCCGGCGATCGAGCGCGCGCGGGCCGAGGGGCTCAGGGTGGGGAGCCTCAAGCTCGTGACCGTGTGGCCGTTCCCCGAGACGCGGATCAAGGAACTGGCGCGGACGGCGAAGGCCTTCGTCGTCCCGGAGCTCAACTACGGGCAGATGTGCTACGAGGTCGAGCGGTGCGCGGCCGGGCAGGCGCGCACCATCCTCGTGCCGCACGGCGGCGGGTGGGTGCACGATCCCACGAGCATCTACGAGGCGATCAGAGAGGGCGCGAGATGACAACGAAGGCGGGCGTCGCTCCCGACACGACGCATCCGAGGGACGGGCTCCTCCGCATGGACCGCATGCCGCACATCTGGTGTCCGACCTGCGGGCTCGGCACGACCGTGACCGCGTTCGCGGTCGCGATCGAGAGGGCCGGTCTCGACCTGGACCAGCTGGCCGTCGTGTCCGGCATCGGCTGCACGGGACGCGTGGCTGGGTACATCAAGGTGGACTCGTTCCACACGACGCACGGCCGCGCGATCCCGTTCGCGACCGGGCTCCATCTCGCGAACCCGAAGCTCAAGGTCGTGGTCATCAGCGGCGACGGCGACCTCTTCGCGATCGGCGGCAACCACTTCATCCACGCGGCGCGGCGGAACGTGGACATCACGATCATCTGCGTCAACAACTTCATCTACGCGATGACCGGCGGGCAGGTGGCGCCGACGACCCCGATCACCGCGAAGGCCGCGACCATGCCGTTCGGCAACTACGAGCAGCCGTTCAACATCCCGCACCTCGCCGAGTCGTGCGGCGCGGTCTACGTCGCCCGATGGTCGGCGCTCGACGTCAGGAGGCTGTCGAACGCCATGGCCGAGGCCATCCTGAAGCCGGGCTTCTCGGTCGTCGAGGTCATCAGCCCGTGCTCCACGCTGTACGCGCGGCAGAACCGGCTCGGGACGGGCCTCGACCTCATGCGCTTCTACCACGACCACTGCGAGATCAGGCACGGCGCGGACACGCGCGAGCTGGCCATCGACTACCAGAGCAAGATCGTCGTGGGGAAGTTCGTGGACCGCGAGCGGCCGACCTACCTCGAGTCCCTGAACGCGTGGTACGGCGAGGTCTTCGGGGGGAAGTACGCTCCGTACGAGGGGGCCGTCGGGTGAACGAGATCAGGATCTGCGGGTTCGGCGGGCAGGGCGTCATCCGGTGCGGGTACATCATCGGCAGGACCGCGGCGCTGTACAACGGCAAGCACGCGACGCTCACGCAGAGCTTCGGCCCCGAGGCGCGCGGAAGCGCGTGCAGCGCGCAGCTCGTCGTTGACGATGAGCCGGTCCGCTACCCGTACGTCACGTTGCCGGACATCGTCGTCGCCATGTCGCAGGAGGCGTACGACAAGTACGGGTCGGCCATCACGAAGGACGGGACGCTCATCATCGACGAGGACCTCGTCAAGCCGGGGGGGAAGGTCGCCGGCGGGCGCTTCCTGAAGATCCCGTCCACGCGGTTCGCCGAGGAACTCGGCGAGCGCATCGTCGGCAACATCGTGATGCTCGGCTTCTTCACCGCGGTCACCGACGTCATCACCGTGGACGCCGCGAGGAAGGCGCTGCCGTCGTCCGTCCCGACGCGGCTCGTTGACATCAACTGCAGGGCGTTCGAGCGGGGATGGTCGTACGGCGCGGAGGTGGTGGGGGAGAGCCCCAGGGGCCGGCAGGCGGGCGGGCGGGCCAGGGGAAGGTAGGCGCCCCGCCGCGAAGGCCGGCCGACGACCAGCTGGAGGCCTCATGCTGCGTCACAACGCTTCTTTGCGGATCGCGACCGCGGCCGCGCTGGCGGCAGTGATCCTGTGGCTCAGTGGCTGCTCGGGCGGAACCGGGCCCGGCGGAGACGGCCCGCCCGCGGGCCACGTGTACGTCGACGCCTCCAACACCGGAACGGAGGACGGGTCCGAGGAGCACCCGTTCAACACCATCGAGGAGGCTCTCGCCATCGCCGTGGACGGCTGGGTCGTGCACGTCGCGGCGGGCTCCTACGACGTGGGCGACACCCTGTTCGTCCGCAACGCCGTCTCCATCCGCGGGGCGGGCGCCTCCGGGACCGCGATCGGGGGCACCGTATGCGTCTACACCGCCTCTGCCGCCGACACGGTCATCATCGCCCGCCTTGCGTGCGTCAACGTCTGCAGCTTCCCCGCGCCCGACACGACCGCGGCGAACCAGGCTCCCGTCCTCGTGCGCGACTGCGCGCTCGAGTTCGTCGACGATCGCAGCGTCTACGCGCCGCCCTCGCAGTGGTACACGCTCGACGGCTGCGACGTCGCGGGTGACGTCCTGCTGGCGTACGTCGACTGCGATGCTCCTCGCTCCCTCGTCGCGTGCGAGGTGGCCGGGTCCTTCCGGTTCAGCGCCGTCTCCGGCGTGTCGTGCACGGTCGCCGGGAGCGACCTCGGGGGGAGGGTGCGCTTCAGCGTGCGGGAGATCGAGCGGGCTGCCTTCCTGAACAACGACATCGGCGACGACGTCTTCGTGACGGCCCGCGACTGCACGACGACGGTCGTCTCGGGCAACCTGGTGGAAGGCGACACGCTCAAGTTCACCTTCGTGGGCTGCGACAGCTGCCGCATCGTCGGGAACGAGCTGCCCGACGGGGGGATCTACGCCACTTGCTCGTTGTTCGAGGTGATGTCCATCGAGGGCAATCTGCTGGAGAACGGCGACGTCAGGGTGACGTTCGTGGGCGGCGCGCTCACCATGCACGGGAACGTGATCACCTGCCCGGCGGGGCGGGACGCCGTGTCCGTGGTGACCGCGACCCCGACGCCACCCGCCATCACGGAGAACGTCATCGTGCTGCCGTACGACGCGCCGACGGGCGGTCTTCCGCACCAGGACACGGCCCCGTGCGGCATCCGCGTCGAGGCCTCGACCCTCGGCTCCGTGTTCGACAACACCGTCACCGGCGGAGCCTACGGCATCAACTGCTACGGGCAGCACGCCGAGATCGTCGAGAACTGGGTCGAGGGGGCGCATCTCGGCATCGCGGCCTACGGGTCGGACGTGCTGTGCGGGGACAACCTGGTCCAGGACTGCGCCGGCGACGGCGTGTGGCTCCGGACCACGGGCCCCGTGGAGGGGAACGTCGTCAGGCGCAACGGCGGCGCCGGCGTGCGCGTCCGGGGCGACTGCGACCTCGGGGGCGGCGCCTTCGGCTCGACCGGCGGCAACACGCTCACGGAGAACCTGGGCTACGACCTCGTGGTCGAGGTGCTGGCGACACAGGCCGACACCATCTTCGCCAGGCACAACGTGTGGGACCACTTCTCGGTGCCCGACATCATGGCGCACGACGTGTGGGACTCGGACGATGACCCGACCCTGGCCGCGGCGGCCGTCGCCCCCACGGCGAGCGGCCGCGAGCGACGATAAGGTCGAATTCAGGACGGGGATTGCCGCCGTCGTCCGCTTCGCTTTCCGGCGCTTCTCCGAGGAGCACGCCGCGGAGAGCGCCGCGAGCATGGCGTTCTACGCGGTCTTCTCGCTCTTCCCGCTTCTTCTCGTGCTCGTCATCGCGGGGAAGCTCGTCGTCGCGGGCTTCGGTCTTGAGGACGACGTCCTCAGGCTCGTGCTCGCCGTGTTTCCCCCCGCGTTCGCTGACCTCATCCAGCGCAACCTCACCGTGGCCCTCGCGGCCGGAGGCGCCGTGGCGGGCGTCGCGGGCCTCGCCGGGCTTCTCTGGGCCGCGGCGAGCGGGTTCTCGATCCTCGCGGTGACGCTGAACCGCGCGTGGTTGGGGGCGCGGCCCCTCAACGCGCTCATGGCGCGGCTGCGCGCGCTCGCCATCGTCGGGTGCCTCGTCGCGCTCCTGGCCGCCGCGCTTGTCGTGCGGGCGGCGCTGCGGTTCGTCCCGGCGCTCAACGCATGGCTCGGCCGGCCCGCGGCGCTCGGCGCGGTCGCTCGCGTCCACCCAGGCATCGCCGTGGCGCTGCTCGTGTTCTGCGTGCTCCTGCTTCTCTACCGGCTGGTCCCGCGCCGCACGGTGCGGTGGCGGCACGCGGCCGCCGGGGCGCTCGCGGCGGGCGCGGGCTCGCTCGCCGCGACCTGGGCGTTCACGCTGTTCCTGGCAAGCGGGTTCGCCAGGTACGGGGTCGTGTACGGCCCGCTCGGCGCGCTCATCGCGTTCCTCTCGTGGGTGTACGCCGTGGCGGCGATCGTGCTCTTCGGGGCGTACCTTGGGGCCGCCATCGCGGAACACCGGAGCGCGGAGACGCCACCGGTGCGCGGCCTTGCACCCGGGCCCCATGCGGCGCATCGTAGGAGATAGGAGCCCGAGAATGAACCGTCTGCGACAGGAGTTCGGGAACGGCAGATGCTAGACATAGACAAGATGGATGGACTGTGCTATAATCTGATGGGAAGGTCCCTTTGCGCCACACGGCGGGAGCGATCATGGTGCGCGACTGCCGCGAGCCATGTGGCGCACGCCTGACCCACTCTCGTCCGGAGGTTCACCGTGAACGCCTGGATCCGTCGGAGCGCCGCTGTGGCCATGGTGGTCGTCGGAGCCCTGGCATGGCCGGCCGTCGCCGCGGCGTCGGCGAGGCACGAGATCGTGCTCGCACGCGGGGCGTTCGTGCCTGAGTCGTCGCTGCTCGCGCGCGATGCCGACGCCCACCTCGTGGTGCAGTTCCACGAGGTCCCCTCGCTCGCCGAGAGGGAGGCGCTCCGCGCCCAGGGCATCGTCCTCCTCGACTACCTCCCCAACCTCGCCTGGACGGCCTCGGTCCGCGGGGGCGCCGTACGGGCGCTCGACGCGCCGAACGTCCGCGCCGTCTTCGCGCTTGCGCCCGAGGACAAGATCTCGCCGCGGGCGGAGGGCCGGAGAACCGTGCGGGTCTTCACCTATCGCGACGTGGCGGACGCCGAGGCGGTCCTCGCGGCGCACGGGCGGGTGGCGGGCAGATCGGGTGGCGTGTACACGCTCGAGCTCGAGGGTGATCTGCGGTCTCTCGCGGCCGAGGACGTCATCCAGTACGTTGACGGCCCGCTCCCGGACAAGGAGGAGCACAACGACGTGCTCCGCGACGCGATCAACGCCGACGAGGTGCAGGCGGCGCCGTACGGCCTCAGCGGGCAGGGGCTCACCATCGGGATGTGGGACAGCGGGTCCGTGGCCACGAACCACGCCGACTACATGGGGCGGATCATCGTCGCCGACGGCGCCTCGACGGGCTCGCACGCAACGAAGTGCGCGGGCATCCTGGCCGGTGATGGGACGCGGAGCGAGTACTTCGGCGGCACGCCCTACCAGTGGAGGGGCGTGGCCACGGAGGCCGTCATCGCCTCCTACAACTGGCCTGAGGACGTCGAGAACATGGATGACGAGTACGAGGATGCCATCAGCCAGTACGGCATCATCGCCGCGTCGAACTCGTGGGGCTGGGGGCTCTGTCCGAACTACTGCGAGTACTACGGCACCTACGACGACTGGAGCCAGAACTTCGACGCGATCGTCCGCGGCAGCCAGGGGGCGGCGCTCAACATCATCTTCTCGGCCGGCAACTCCGGCACCTGCACGGCGTGCGCGGACTGGATCCCGCACTTCCCCTACGGGACGGTCCCCGGACCCGGTTCGACCGCGAAGAACACGATCGTCGTCGGCAGCACGAACGCCGACAACGACGCGCTCAGCGGCTTCAGCAGCCGCGGCCCGACGTCCGACGGGCGTCTCAAGCCGGACGTCACCGCTCCGGGCTGCAAGAGCTACACCGGGATCACCACGACGAACACCGACAACGACTACCATGGCACGTCGTGCGGCACCTCGTACGCGTGCCCGGCGGTCTCCGGGTCCGTCCTCCTGACGCAGGAGGACTTCCTGAGCACGTTCGGGACGACGGCCTGGCCCTCGACGGTCAAGGCGCTGCTCATCCAGGGCGCCGAGGACCGCGGCAATACCGGTCCCGACTACCAGTTCGGGTTCGGGCGGATCAACATCCAGAACACGATCGACATCGTCCGCGCCGACGGGGGCGCGTGGGACCTCATCAGGCAGGGGACGCTCTCGATCGGCGGCGTGGCCGAGCACGAGGTCTGGGTGGACGGGGAGAGCGAGCTCAAGGTGACGCTCGCGTGGGACGATCACCCCGGAAACCACCAGGGCAGCGGCAGGATGCTCGTGAACGATCTCGACCTCGAGGTTGTCTCGCCGAGCGCCGTCACGCACCGCCCCTGGCTGCTCGACCCCGATGACCCGAGCGCGCCCGCGACCACGGGCGTGGATGAGCTCAACAACGTGGAGCAGGTTCTCGTGGCGTCTCCGGAGAGCGGGACCTGGACCGTCCGTGTCGTCGCGACGCTTCTTCCCGAGCCGGACCAGAGCTTCTCGCTCGTCATGAGCGCGGGCGCGCCGCCCGATCTTCCTCCCGCCGCGCCGACGGGGCTCGGCGCGGAGCCGGGCGCCAACGAGGGCGAGATCCAGCTCGCGTGGAGCGCCAACACCGAGCCCGACTTCGACCACTACCGGCTGGAGCGCGACACGACCGCGGCGTTCGGCGCCGGCGCGGCGTCGTTCGAGACGCCGAACGAAGCGTATCTGGACACCGGCCTCGAGCTCGGGAGGACCTACTACTACAGGCTGTTCGCCGTGGACCTCGGCAACCACGAGAGCGCGCCGAGCGAGACCGTGAGCCTCACGCTTCAGCTCTCCGGTGTGCCCGAGGGGGCGGTCGCCTCGCTCTCGCTCATCAGGCCGAACCCGTTCTCGAGCGAGACGTCGATCGCCTACACCGTGCCGTCGGCGGGCGCGGCGGTCGCCATCCGCATCTACGACGTGCGGGGGAGGCTCGTGCGCGCGATCGCCGAAGGTCGCCAGGCGGGCGGACACCACGCCGCTGCCTGGGACGGCCGCGACGCCACGGGCCGCGCCGTGTCGCCTGGCATCTACTTCTGCCGGGCCGAGATCGGGGAGTGGTCCGAGGTCCGGAAGGTCGTGCTGCTCAGATAGGGTCGCCGGCGGCGCCGGCGCTTCCGTCGGTCTCGGCGCCCACACGCGCCTCAGTCGTACCTCAACGTGCGGGGATGATGAACATGCGTCTTCGAACGGTCACAGTCCTCGGACTCGGTGCACCGGCTGCCCTTGCGTGCCTTCTCGCAGGCACGCCGGCTTCCGCGGCGCCCGTGATGGGTGAGGTCGTCCCCATCCGCCAACCCGACGGCACGCTCGTGGAGGTCGTCGTCTGGGGCGACGAGTTCTACGCGGTGGGCGAGACGCCCGACGGCTTCACGCTGACGCCCGATCCGGACTCCGGGTTCCTGTGCTATGCGCGGCTCTCGACCGACGGCCGTTCGCTCGTCTCCACCGGCGTGCCCGCGCGGGAGGCGCCGCCGGCAGGGCTGGTCAGACACGTGCGCGTCACCCCCGAGGCTGCCAGCGAACAGGCTCGCGCTGTCCGCGCGGACCTCGCGCGGCGCGCCTACGACGGCCCGCTCGCGCCGCGGACGCGCGCCGACCGGGGTCCCAGCACGGGCGATGTGGTCGGCATCACGCTCATCATCGACTTCTCCGATGACCCGGGCACCATCCCGCCCGGGACCGTCTCGTCCTACTGCAACACCCCCGGCTACACCGGCTACGGCAACAACGGCTCGGTGTACGACTACTTCGTGGATGTGTCCGAGGGACTCCTCAAGTACACGAACCACGTCCCCGCGCAGTACTACCGCGCCATCCACACGAAGGCCTACTACTGCGACAGCTCGGTTCCCTACGGGCAGCGCGCCCGCGAGCTCATCATCGAGGCCCTCACGGCGATGGACAACGCCGGCTTCGACTTCAGCCAGTACGATGCCGACAACAACGGGATCATCGACGCCGTGAACTGCTTCTACGCGGGCGACCGCTGGAACTCGTGGGCCCAGGGCCTGTGGCCGCACGCGTGGACGGTGAGCTTCTGCGCCGACGGGGTCTGCACGCACCGATACCAGATCACGAACATGGGAAGCCAGCTCACGCTCGGGACGTTCTGCCACGAGAACGGCCACATGCTCATGGGGTGGCCCGACCTCTACGACTATGATCACGACTCGAAGGGCGCCGGAGTGTACTGCCTCATGGCGTACGGGGCGTTCGCGCTGAACCCGGTCGAGCCGTGCGCCTACATGAAGCTCAGGGCGGGGTGGGCAGACGTCACGGTCCTGACGCAGCCCCAGGCGGGGGTGCAGGTGGCGGACGACGGCAACGTCGTCTACAAGTTCAACCACCCCACAGCCTCGAACGAGTACTACCTCATCGAGAACCGCCAGAAGGTCGGTCGCGACGCGGGTCTCCCTGACGCGGGTCTCGCCATCTGGCACATCGACACGCTGGGGAGCAACAACAACCAGCAGCAGACGCCCGCACTCCACTATCTCGTGACGCTCGTGCAGGCCGACGGCCAGTGGCATCTCGAGAACAACGTGAACACCGGCGACGCGTACGACCTGTACGCCGCGCCGGCGGACGTCGCGTGCACGCCGCTGACGAATCCGAACACGAACTGGTGGAGCGGGAGCCAGTCGGGTCTGTCGTTCACCGACATCAGCGCGTCGGGTCCGGTGATGACATTCGAGTTCATGGACGCGCCGCCCTCGACGCCCGGCGGGTTCGCCGTGGAAGGCGCCGAGCTGTGCGTGCTCCTCGAGTGGAGCCCCGTGAACGCGGCCGACCTGTCGCACTACCGCGTCGAGCGCGACACGACCGCGGCGTTCGGTCCCGCCACGGTGAGCAGCACGACGACGGCGACGCACCTCGTGGACTGGCCGCTCGAGCCGGGGAAGGAGTACTTCTTCAGGGTGTCCGCGGTGGACGCCGGCGGGAACGCGAGTCCCCCGACAGCGCCGCAGTCCGCCATCCCGACGCCCGACGTGCCGCCGCCGGCGGCGACCGGCGTGGCCGCGCTCAGCGGCGGGCAGGTCGTCGAACTCAGGTGGGAGGCGACGCTGCTCCCCGACATCGTGGGCTATCATGTCGTTCGCGACTCCACCCTGGCGTTCGCGACGGCGGAGACGCTGGACTTCGTCGCAGCCGGGCCGTACACGGACGCGACGTGCCCGCCCGGCCAGGCGCGGTGGTATCGGCTCGTCGCAGAGGACCACGGGGGCGCGCTCGGAGAGGCCTCCGTGGCGGTGGCGGGAGTCTCCGTTCCGGGGCGGGCCTGGTACGTGGACGGCTCGTACGCCGGGTGGGAGATGGGGTCGTACCTGCAGCCGTACCGGACGATCGGCGCCGCCGTGACCAGCGCTGCGGCCGGTGACGTGGTCGTGATCGGCCCCGGGGAGTACGCGGGGTCGCTCGCGCTCAAGGCGGGTGTCTCGATCGTCGGGATGCGCGGGGCGGGCGTCACGAGCGTCCCGGCGGCGGTGACGGCGTTCGGCCTCGGGCGGGACGCCGTGGTCAAGGGGCTTCGCCTCGATGGCGCCGGCTCGGTGGCCGTGATGCTCGATCTCTACCTCTGCGACCTCGTCGTTGAGGACTGCGAGTTCCTCGGGGCGACGACGGCGGCCGTCAACTGCCACGACGGGGGCGTGCCGCTCCTCCGACGGAACCTCTTCACGGGCAACACGCGCGGGCTGCGATGCGTGGGCTCGGGGCCGACCGTGGTGTCGAACACGTTCGTGGCGAACTCATCGTCGGACATCGCGAACTACGGCAGTCCGGGGCCCGTCGTCGGCGGGAGCCTCTGGTCGGCGAACGACTTCCTCGAGCCCGGGACACGGACGATCTCGAACAGCGACAGCGTGGCGGTCGTTGCGGTGCTCAACTTCTGGGGCAGCGAGTGTCCGGATCCCGCGTGGTTCACGGGTCCGGTGGAATACACGCCCTGGACCGACGAGTCGCATGCGCGGGTGCTGCACGAGTGTTCCGCCGGCGTTCCCGGGCCGGGCGCTCCCGGGGTCGCATACCTTCGGCCCGGCGTACCGAACCCGACCAGCGGCGGCGCGGAGATCGCGTTCGGCCTGGCGGAGCCGACGGCTGCCGTCACGCTTCGGGTGTACTCGGTCACGGGGCGGCTGGTGCGGACGGTGCTTGACGACCGCATGGCCGCGGGGCACCATGTGGCCTGGTGGGACGGACGCGACGACCGAGGACACGATGTGGCGTCCGGGGTGTACCTCTGCCGGCTCGAGGCGGGCCAGCAGAGGCTGTCGAGCAAGCTGGCGGTGCTGAGGTAGGCGGCGGGCCACCGAGGGCCACCGGCACGTGGAGCTTGCCGGCTGCGCCTCCGTTCCCCCGCGCCGAGGTGCGGCGCCCACTGACACCCCGCAGATCCACGCTGCCGAGGCCGCTCGCTACGTCGGCCGGGTGGCGAGGGTCTGCGGCCACGTCGCGAGCGCCGCGCACTTCCCCTCAGCCTCGGGACGCCCGACGTTCCTCAACCTCGACCGGCCGTTTCGAACCAGATCTTCACCATCGTCATCTGGGACGGCAGCCGGTCGCGCTTCGGCACGCCGCCCGAGCGGCTCTTCGACGGCAAGTCGGTCTGCGTGACGGGGACGATCGAGACGCACCGCTGGAAGCCGCAGATCGTCGTGGACGACCCTGCCCAGATCGCGCTCGCCGCGCCCGCCCCGGGCTCGAGGGGTGCGCCCGCGCTCTCGGACGGCGATCGGGCGGTCGTGAAGGCCCTGCTCGCGTTCCTCGGCCACGAGGCGAACTACGGCTCGGCGCAGTGGGATCAGGAGGCCGTCGAGGCTCTGATCGCGTTCCAGGAGGCCCGTGGTCTTCCTCCGACGGGCGAGCCCGACGCGGCCACGCTCAGGGCCCTCGCCGACACCGTGGGGGAGATCCCGGAGCGCGACCGCACGATGGTCATTCGGATGATCCTGCTCGAGCTCGCGCGCCGGCAAGAGCGAGGTCGGCGACCACCGGCAGGTGGTCCGACGCCTCCAGTGTGTCCCCCGCGCGCAGCCCGTAGCGCATGAGCGTCTCCGCGTCGAGCGACTCGGTGGCCAGCACGAACGCGTTGCCGAGCCGTGCGACGCTGTCCGAATAGACGATGTAGTCCAGCCTGCCCGGAGCGAACGGGCTCGTCGCGTCGCGCCACGTGTAGGTGTCGCGCCCGCCGGCAAGGCGCGGCATCGCGTCCGCAAGCGGCGTGCCGTCCCAGTCGGGTGGCCGCGAGGGACCGAAGGTCGCCTCGTCCACGATCTCACCTGCCAGCAGCGTCCGAAGCTGCCGCTCGCTCCCCACGAGGTTCATGTCGCCCGCCACCACGATCGGCGTGCCCTGCGGGATCTCCCTGCCTCCGGGTGTCGCGAGGTCGCGAACCCACGCGGCGATGGCGTCGAGCTCCCGCTGGCGCTCCTTCTCCTTGTCGCAGCACGGCGGGTGAGCGCTCACGACCGACATGTCCGCGGCATATCGGTCGTCCGGGAGGTCTACGAGCGCCCAGTAGTTCCCGGCCTCGTCAACGGCCTGGGACTCCAGGATCGGGTAGCGGCTGACGATGATGCCCTCGGTGGTGTGCGCGCCGTGCCACGTCGCCTCGGGGATGGCGAGCGAGACATGGTCGGCCGCGTCGGCCGCCGTGTGCGACCAGATCTCCTGAAAGCAGATGATGTCCGGGTCGACGGCCCTGAGAACGCGGATGAACGGCGCCGGGCGCTTGAACAACCCGTCGAAGAGGACGTTCCAGGTCAGAATGCGGACGTCATCCGGACGCCGCCTCTCGAGCGACACGGGGAGCGGGGGAGGCGGGGCCGCGTCGGAGAGCGCGACCCTGATCGCCCCCTCGTCGGGCGCCCGGTCGCCCTTCTCTCCGGAGCCGTCCACGAGCACGAGCGATGCGACGGGCCCGGGGATCAGCGCCGTCCCGTCCGCCACGCGGCGCAGGAGCGAGATCTCAAACTGGCCCGAGGACACGGTGGGCGCCTGGCGGAGGCCGATGTCCGACTGCCCGATGCTCTTCGCGCCGTCGCCGCGCCACATCGTCCCCTTCTTCCGGCCTAAGGTCCACGAGACTTCTGCGCCCAAGCCCTGAACCGACTGGCCGGTTGAAGCGTCGCCATCGCCGTCGATGATGAGCGTGACTTCGTTGGCGCTCTGAAGGTTGATGTGCTGGGCGACCTCGAACCGGAGCGTGACCCGCTCGGCGTCGCTGCGGACCCACACGCGGCCGATGTCGATCCGTTCCCCATTTCCGATCGCGTCGGTCCACGCGGGAGCAGCGTCCCCCCAGTCCTCGATGAGTCCGTCCACCGCATACGGCGCCTCGGCCAGAGCCGGCTGGCTCACCAGCGCCAGAGCCGTCACGACTGCAGAGCAGACTGAGCGCATAGTTCACCTCCACGCCGACGGGGTATTGCCGACCACGCGTTCAATAATCCTCACCGGCAGGCACACTGCAACGAGAGATGTGCCCTGGAAGCCTACTCCTCAGCCCCATCCGCCGCAAGACAGGACGCGGGGGGATTGTGGTTGACAGGAACGCCGCGGGCCGTGTACCGTGTCGCACAGGAACAAGCCATGTCAGCAGGGCAGCACACCCGAAAACTCCTGAAGAGGGACCTGGCGTGCGAGCCGGTCCCTCTTGTGCGTTAGGGGGTCGAGCGGGGGTCGCCCCGGGTGTGCGGTGCCGTGCCGGCGGTCAGTGGTGGCTTGGCCCATGGGGCGGAATGGCCCCCGGCAATTGCCGGCGAGTCCCCTTCGGGGCACCGGCGCGAACACAGCCGGGGCGGGTGGCCTTCACCGGTTCCGGCGAAACAGAGAGGTAGTGAGCAAGTGAGTACGACCGGAAGAGTCAAGTGGTTCAATGACAGCAAGGGCTTCGGTTTCATCACTCCGGACGACGGGTCGAAGGACGTCTTCGTCCATCACTCGGCGATCCAGGGCGAGGGCTTCAAGAGCCTGAGCGAGGGCGACCACGTGCGCTTCGACGTCGTTCAGGGCGAGAAGGGCCCGGCCGCCCAGAACGTTGTCAAGCTGAACGACTAGCTCACGCCAAGGGGCTGTGCGCGCCGGCGCCGCCGGCGCGCACAGCGTCCGAGGCGAAGGGACGCAGCAGAGGCCCAGCCCATCTCCGGTTTTCTCAGGACAGCAGCTTCCTGATGCGACGAGCCCGCGCTTCCTGGAGAAGACCCATGAACGCCCTCCTCATCTATCCTGAGATCCCGGAGACCTTCTGGAGCTTCCGGCACGCCCTCAAGCTGATCCGCAAGAAGGCATCCTCACCACCGCTCGGCCTGCTCACGGTCGCCGCCATGCTCCCGTCAGACTGGCAACTCCGTCTGGTCGATCTGAACGTCTCGGAACTCACCGACGACGATCTCTCGTGGGCGGAGTGCGCGCTCCTGAGCGGCATGACGATCCAGCGGGAGTCGGCGCATCGCGTCGTCGCTCGCTGCAAGGCCGCCGGGCTCACCGTCATCGCCGGGGGGCCGCTCTTCACGACCGAACCAGAGAGCTTCGACGGCGTCGACCACCTCGTTCTGAACGAGGCGGAGGTGACGCTTCCTGCCTTTCTCGCGGACTTCGCCCGAGGTGAGGCGAAGCGGATGTACCGCTCCGACGAACGCGCGGACCTGCGCAGGACGCCGGTGCCCAGATGGGACCTCGTGACCGTCGGGCACTACGCTTCCCGGAGCATCCAGTTCTCGCGCGGCTGCCCGAACGACTGCGACTTCTGTAGCGTGACCGAGCTCTTCGGGCGCCGCTGGAGGACGAAGACGGCCGACGGGATCATCGCGGAGCTGGACGGGCTCTACGATCTCGGGTGGCGAGGCACGGTCACCTTCGTTGACGACAACCTGATCGGCAACCGAAGGCGGCTCCGTGACGAACTGCTGCCCGCGCTGATCGCGTGGCGCAGGGGCAAGTGGGGGATGTCGTTCAGCACCCAGGTGACCATCGAGATCGCCGACGACCCGGAGCTTCTCGGCCTGATGGTCCGCGCTGGCTTCGACACCGTCTTCGTGGGGATCGAGACGCTCAACGACGCGGGCCTCGCGGAGTGCGGCAAGACCCACAACCGGCACCGCGATCTTCTCGACGACGTGCGGCGCATCCAGCGCGCGGGGCTGCAGGTGCAGGGCGGCTTCATCGTCGGGTTCGACAGCGACACGCCGTCGGTCTTCCAGAACCTCACCGACTTCATCCAGAGGAGCGGGATCGCGACCGCGATGGTCGGGATGCTCCAGGCGCCGGTCGGGACGGACCTCTACAGCCGGCTTGCGGGGGAAGGGCGCATCAGAAGCCAGGTGTCCGGCGACAACGTTGACGGCTCGACGAACATCGTGCCCGCCATGGGTCTGGACTCGCTTCAGAGCGGCTATCGCAGGGTCCTTCGGGAGATCTACGCGCCGCGCAACTACTACAAGCGGCTGCGCGCGTTCATGCGCGTCTACAGACCGTCCCCATCCAAACCACGGCTCATGCGGTGGCACGTGAGCGCCTTCTTCCGCTCGCTCCTCTACCTGGGCATCGTGGAGAAGGAACGCTCGCAGTACGCCGGCTTCCTGCTCTGGACGCTCTTCAGAAGGCCGAGAGCTCTGCCCACCGCCGTGGTTCTCGCCATTTCGGGCTACCACTTCCGCAAGTGCAGCGAGCTGCTCGCCCTCTGAGCCCGCGATGCGTGGTAGCCTCTTGACTGCCCCACAGGCGCCGCTGATACTCGGGGCAGGACGACACGCGTTCGCTCGGAGGGCGATGATGATCTGGAGGTCGCTCAAGCTCGCGGTGCTCGCATCGTTGGTGGCGCTCACGGGTGCATCGTGCGGTCCTCGCAAGCCCGCGCGGCAGCCGAACGTCGTGCTCATCGTGATCGACAGCCTGCGGGCCGATCATCTGGCCTACTACGGCTATGATGTGGACACGACGCCGTTCCTCTCGACGGTCATCCCGCGCGGCGTGGCCTTCAGGCGCGTGCACTCGACGTCCTCGTGGGCCGCGCCGGCCGCGGCATCGCTCGTGACCTCCCTCTACCCGGCGCAGCACGGTGTGCACTCGGGCGTCCTGGCCACTCGGACGCTTCAGGACATCGACCCGCGTGTGACGCTGAACCGCCTGCCCGCCGGCGTGGGCACGATGGCCGAGGCGCTCAGGGGGGCCGGCTACAGCACGTGGGGTGTGTCCGACGACGTCGACGTGAGTCCCGATCTCGGGTTCGACCGGGGCTTCGACAGGTTTGAGCATCGCACGGAGATCGGCGCGTCGGTCGTGAACGCCATCGTCCGGGGATGGGCGGGGGAGATCCGCGGGGCGGCGCCGTACTTCCTCTACATCCACTACTCGGACCCGCGACGCCCGTACGTCACGCGCGCCCCGTGGTACACGCCGCGACGGCGCGAGCGCGAGGACGCGATGGCGGCGTACGATTCCGAGATCAGCTACGTGGACGACCACGTGCGCGCGCTCTACGAGCTGCTCGGCTGGGACCGCGACACGTGGCTCATCGTGATGTCGGTGCACGGCGAGGAGTTCCGCGACCACGGCGACTGGTATCACGGCCGCACGCTTCACGGCGAGGTGCTGAGCGTCCCGCTGATCTTCGCGTCCGCCGCAGGCGACCTCAAGCCGAGGCGGGTTGAGGAACCGATCTCCATCGTCGACGTCCTCCCCACGGTCAGGGAGATCGCCGGCCTCGCGCCCGACCCCGCAGACATGGGCCTGAGTCTCATGCCCGTGATCAGGGGAGACGCCTCGCCATCGCTCGACCGCGTCGTGTTCGCCGAGCTCCGGAGCCCGCCGTGGTACGGCGGCAGGGAGATCAAGGCGGCCATGCGGGGGCACCTGAAGTACGTCCTGACGCTTCCGGACAGGGAGGAGCTCTTCAACATAGCGGCCGATCCGGGTGAGTCGAGGGACCTGGCGTGGAACCGTCCGGACCTCCGGGCGGAGTTACGCGGCGAGATCGAGCGCCTCGAGGCCGAGGCGCCCAGGTACGCGGACGAACCGCTGCGTGTTGTCATCGACCCCCGCACGGTCGAGAGGCTCCGCTCCGCCGTGTACGCCAACTAGCCCGCCGGAGCGTGACCCCGCGATGGAGAAGGCCCGCGTCGTCGCCGACGCGGGCCTCTCTTGTGCGTGGACCGGGTGCTCCGGCACCACACTGCCGAGCTACCGCCTACCGGAACATCGCCTTGATGCTCCCCCAGGACTCGCCCTGGACCGGAGACGTGCAGTCGCCGCACTGCTGAGTCGTCGCGCCGATGTTGTAGTAACTCCACGGGGGATTGCCCACGTTGTTGATCTTGAGGCACGGGGAGTTCGAGCAGAGCCGGAAGTCGTCGTCGTAGAGGTTGCAGAACCGCGGGTCGACGAAGCGGTTGCGCGTTCCGGGGAGCGCGTCGCCTCCCTCGTTCCCGTAGCTGAAGGTCAGGTCCACGGTCGCCGGGGCGCCCCACTGCCTGTGCACGGCCTCTCCAAGGACGTTGAACGCGATGATGGATGTCTTGAGGACAGGCTGGAACTGGTCGTCGCCTCCGGCGACAAAGACGCCCGCGCCGTACTGGGCCGTGTTGCGAGCCATGGTGCAGTTGTCGATGGACAGCGTCGGGGATGGCGCCGTCAGGACGTAGACGGCACCTCCCTGGGACGCGGTGTTGTGCGCGAAGGTCGAGTACGCGCAGGACGACCACGAGTAGGCGTTGACGAACAGGCCGCCGCCCCTTGTCGCCGTGTTGCCGACGAAGCGGCAGTAGTTCACGATGGATGCGTCCGGGATGTCGCGCTCCGGGGGCGGCTGCGCGTCCAGGGTGCTGATGTAGATCCCCCCGCCGTCCTGCGCGGAGTTCCCGGTGAAGGCGCACTCGTAGATCCTCGCGGAGGATCCCGTCTTGAGCGAGATGGCGCCCCCGTTGATGCCGGCGAGGTTGTTGACGAACGCGCACTGGGAGACGTACGGCGTTGCGAGGTAGCTGTAGATCGCACCGCCATAGTCGTAGGCCCAGTTGTCCTCGAAGCGGCAGAGCGTGATCTGCGGCGAGGAATCGGCTCTCACGTGGATGGCGCCACCCTCCGTGCCCACGTTGTCCTCGAAGACGCAGTCCTCGATGATCGGACTGGCGTTGTAGATGCGCGCGCCGGGCCCCTCGGCGGCGGCCCCGCGGCGGACGGTGAAGCCCCTAAGGACCGTGTCCCAGTCCTCGCCAAGGTGGATGTTGAACCCGCGCCCCTGATGCTGGCAGTCGATGATGGTGCTGGCCCGGCCGCTCCTCGATCTCACCGTGATGGCCTTCCCGCCCGTGTCGAGATCGCGGTTGAGCGGTCCCGTGTAGGTCCCCGAGACGACCTCGACGGTGTCGCCGGGCGCCGCGGCATCGATGGCCTCCTGGATCGTCGTGTGGTCGCCGCCTCCGGACCAGTCGACGACAAGCGTCGCGGAGGGCGCTGGGGAGGGGAGAGCGGTCAGAGCCATGAGGCAGAGCGCGGGGGGGACGTACAGCAGGGATCTCATGGTCTTCTCCTGGCGGGGCGGCGAGTCCAGAACCAGTCTATGTCGGGCGGCCCGCGTTCGCAACACAAATGGACCCGCGCCGCGCTGCGCGGGTTGCGGGTCTCGACGCCGCCCGCGCCTCGTGCTAGCGTCTCGTCATGCCGCAGGAACCGCATGCATTCAGGCTGCGCTGCAGGAGTCTCCTCACCAGGTCGGGGATTCCGTCGGTCGACTACGCCGTGAACCCCTACTTCGGCTGTACGCACGGGTGCGCCTACTGCTACGCCACCTTCATGCTGAAGTTCCGGGACGCTCCAGGTCCTTGGGGTAGCTTCGTCGGTGTGAAGGAGAACGCCGCCTTCGTCCTCGCACGGGAGCTCGCGCGGCGGAAGCCCGGGCGCATCCTGTTCGGGACCGTCTGCGACGCATACCAGCCGGCGGAGGCCGGGCACCGAGTGACCAGGGAGTGCCTCCGCGCCCTCATCGGCGCGCGGGGCTTTGGTGTGGGCATTCTCACGAAGTCCGACCTCGTCGTGCGCGATGTTGACGTCCTCGCGGAGCTCGGTCAGGTCCGCGTGGGGTTCTCGATGACGACGCTCGACGACGACCTGGCGCGGCTTGTCGAGCCGGGCGCACCTCCGCCTCGGAGCCGACTCGAGGCGATGCGCGAGCTGGCACGCGCGGGCGTCGCCGTCTGGGGCTTCATCGCGCCGGTGCTGCCGACGTTCTCCGACTCGGAGGAGACGCTCCGCGCCCTCATGGTCGCGCTGCGCGACGCGGGCGCCGACCGGGTGCTCGTTGACACGCTGAACCCATACCCACAGGTCAGACACCGGCTCTGGCCGATCATCGCGCGGCACTACCCCGACCGGGCGGCCGCGTATGAGATGTACCGCGCGGATCGGGCCGCCTATGCTTCGGCGCTTGCGCTCACGGCAGCGAATGCCGCACAATCCGCGGGCGTTGTCGTCGAGATGTGCTTCTGACCTCAAGGCGGCGGGACCTTCAGGCGCGCGGCGCGAGATGCCACGGAATACGGCCGCCGCCGCCGGGTAGTACACGCACGACCTGGTTCTCGGAGCGACCCGATGGTGAGTGACGCAGACCTCTCCGAGCTGGCGCGGCGGGGCGACATGCGGGCCTTCGAAGCCCTCGTCGAGCTCTACAAGGAGAGGGCGTACATGGCGGCGCTGGGCTTCGTCGGCAATCCGGAGGACGCGCTCGACCTCTCGCAGGAGGCTTTCGTCAGGGCCTTCAGGGCCATGAGGAGATTCCGAGAGGGGGCGCCGTTCTACCCCTGGTTCTACGCGATCCTCCGGAACGCCTGCTTCAATCACCTGCGCAGGCTGCGCACGCACGGAGAGGTCTCCCTCGATGCCGCTCAGGAGTTCGGCTTCGATGCGGCGGACCAGGCCGACGGGCCCGGGCGCCTCACGGAGCGCTCGGACGCAAGGGCGTACGTACGGGAGGAGCTCGGGAAGCTCGACCCCGCGCACCGCGAGATCCTCCTCCTCAGGCACTTCGAGGGGCTGTCGTACCGCGAGATCGCGGACGTTCTCAGCTGCCCCATCGGTACGGTCATGTCGCGCCTCTACGCGGCCCGGCGCGCGCTCAGGAAGAGAATGGTCGCGAGGTTCGGCGATGAGTGTGCGCAGTGGTTGGAGAGCGGCGCGAGCGCGGGGACGGGAGAGGAGAGATGAGTTGTGAGCGCTTCAGAGACCTGATGATGGCACGCCTGGATGGCGAGATCACGCCGTCCGATCAGAGGGACCTCGACTCCCACCTGGCGGCGTGCCAGAGCTGCAGGCGCGAGTTCAGCGAGCTCGGGAAGGTCACGGACCTCGTTCAGGATCTGCGACTTCCCAAGCCGTCGGAGGATGCCATGGCGAACTACTGGCCGAGCGTCTACGCGCGCATCGAGCGAGGCCTGGGGTGGTGGCTCCTGATCGTGGGAGCCGGCGTGTGGATCGGGTACGGGGTCTTCGCATTCCTGACGAACCCGATGATGGAGGCGCTCACGAAGCTCCTCGTGGCGCTCCCCATCGTCGGCGTGCTCACGCTTCTCGTCAGCGCCATCCGTGAGCGCTGTCACGTCAGCAGGACGGAGCGGTACGGGAGGGTCGAGAGGTGATCCTGACGACGACGGATGAGATCCCCGGAAGGCGAGTCGTGAGGACCCTGGGTCTCGTCAAGGGCAACACGATACGATCGCGGCACGTGGGGCGCGACCTGATGGCCGTTCTGCGGGGTCTGGTCGGCGGCGAGATCGGGGAGTACACGAAGATGATGGCCGAGGCCCGGGAGCAGGCGCTCGATCGGCTCGTCGCCGACGCTGAGGCGGCAGGAGGCAACGCCGTCGTGGGCGTGCGGTTCACGACGACGAGCATGATGCAGGGCGCGGCGGAGCTTCTGGCCTACGGGACGGCCGTCATCGTCGAGAGCGCGTGAGACAACGAGACCGAGCGGCCGGTCAGAAACGGCTTGACAGAAGTGGCCGCCCTGGCTAGATTCGCGGTCGTAGGCGTAGCCATGTCGATGCAGGGCGGTGTCGGCAGCTCTCGGAGGGACCTGGCAAGCGCGGGTCCCTCCGTTGCTTGAGGGTGCTGCCTGGCAGGCTGGCAAGCCGAGCCGCGCGAGCGGTGCGGCGCGCCGAGGCGGATGAGGAGTCCGCCCTTGGGAAGGTGCCGCAGGGGCGAAGGTCGCGCCCGGCGGCTGAACACCAGCAGGGAGTTGTGCGATGCGTACGACGGGTCGAGTGAAGTGGTTCAACGACACCAAGGGCTTCGGCTTCATCACGCCGGACGACGGTCAGAAGGACTGCTTCGTCCATTACTCGGCGATCAAGTCCGAGGGTTTCCGCAGCCTCACGGAAGGCGACAAGGTCGAGTTCGACATCGTCCAGGCCGACAAGGGGCCGGCCGCTGAGAACGTGACCAGACTCGCGGAGTAGCCTCGGAAGGTCCTCCGTTGAGAACGCGACGGCCGTCCCGAAGGGGACGGCCGTCGTTCGTTCACTCCCGGCGATGCGGGCGGTCTAACGCGCCTGCTGCTCCGCCGCCTTCTTGAGCTTCTCGTTGGCCATGATGGCGACCTCGACGCGGCGGTTGGCCTGCTTACCGGCCGCGGTCGAGTTGTCGGCGATCGGCTGGGACTCGCCGTAGCCCATGATGGTCATCCGACCGCTCATGACGCCGTTCTGCGCGAGGTAGGACTGCACGGAACGGGCCCTGCGCTCGGACAGCTGGAGGTTGTAGTCCTCCGCGCCGTCGGAGTCCGTGTGGCCCTCGATGAGGATGTTGGTGTCCTCGTACTTGATGAGGATCGCCGCGAGCTTCGCCAGGTTCGCCTGCGCGTCGGGCCGCAGGTCGTGCTTCGCGACGTCGAACATGATGCCGGAGGCGAAGGTGATCTTGATGCCCTCGCCGACGCGCTCGACCTTCGCTCCCTCAAGGTCCTGCCGGAGTTCGGCCGCCTGCTTGTCCATGTAGTTGCCGATGACAGCGCCGGCCGCGCCGCCCACGACCGCGCCGAGGATGGCGCCCACGGCGGTGTTGCCGGCCTTGTCGCCGATGATGCCGCCGATGACGGCGCCCGTCGCGCCGCCGATCACGAGCCCCTTGTCCCGTGCCGTCATGGACGCGCAGCCGAACGACCCCGCCACGAGCGCCGCCAGCACAAGCACGCACACGAGCCTTCGCATGGTTCGCCTCCTTGCGCCTGTCACCTGATGTCCCCTAGCGCGCGACGATGACCTTCGACCGGCACTGCCCTTGAGGGAACAGCGCGCTCACGAAGTAGACGCCGGACGGGACTCTTCGTCCATCGGAGTCCATTCCGTCCCACGAGACCGTCTCGTGCCCCGCGGGCGTCTCGCCCCGGGCCACGACCCTCACGATGCGCCCCGCGGCGTCGTGCACGGCGACGACGTACTCCGTGCTCCCGCCTGCCGCGTGCGCGCCGACCGAGAAGCGGATGGAGACGCTGCCGTGCGAGGGGTTCGGGTAGGCCCAGAGACCGCCCGCCTGCCCCGCTACGGCTATGGCCTGGACAGGCGCGCTTGGAGCGCTCCTGTTGCCGGACCCGTCCACGGCGGCGACGGTGTACTCGTACAGAAGCCCCGGGATCGCGGCGTCGTCGATGCAGCTCGTCTGGTGCGCGGGCGGCCTTGCGATCTCCGCGTACTCCGCCGCGCCCTCGGCCCTCCGGCTCACGACGTACTGGTAGAGGTCCTGCTCCGTGTTCGCCTCCCACCCGAGGGTGATGCCGCCGACCCTCGACAGCACCGCGAGGCCGTGCGGCGTCGCCGGGGGCATGAGGTCGCCGACCTGCGCTGTCGTGAAGGACATGTCGTCCGACACCGCCTCGGGGCCGGTGGCCGCCGCCGAACGAACGCGGAAGTGATACGTCGTCGCCTCGGCGAGCCCGGTGAGCATGACGCTGTGGTTCCGAACGCGGTCCGGCCGAAACTCCGTGGTCCCGTACTGGGCTGTCGCTCCGTACTCGACCGTCGAGGACGCGGGTCTGTTCGTTCGCCACGATATCAGAGCGTACGTAGGTCCCACGTCGACCGCCGCGATGCTCCAGAGGACGAGCGCGCCGGCTCCCTCGGGCAGCGTCGAGAACACGGCGTCGGGGGACTCCGCCTCCTGTGAGTACGCGTCCGTGCTCAGGGCCCGGAAGTGGTACTCGGTGTTCGGTGTCAGGCCCTCCAGGATGACGGCGTGGTCGTAGCTGAGCTCAAGGTCCTCGGGCGTCGCAGAGCCGTACGATGCGGTCGTTCCATACTCCACCTGCGACGTTGCCGGGTTGTTCGTCCGCCACTCGACGACCACCGCCGTGTCGGTCGTGTCGGAGACCGAGACGTCGAAGACGGCCAGCGGCAGCGGCGCGGTGGCCACCGTCGAGTCGTCGGACAGGGCCACGGCGCCGGTCTCGTCCTCGCTTCGGGCGCGGAAGTGATACGTCGTGCCGGGCGCGAGCCCCGTGACCGCGACGCTGTGGGTCAGCGACATCTCGGGCGCGGGCGGCGTGCTCGCGCCGTAGGAGCCGTCGGTCCCGTACTCCACGAGTCCGTTCGCCGGCCTCGTCGTCGTCCAGTTGACGGTGAACTGCGTGTCACCCACGCCGGCGACGGTCAGGTTCTCGATCTCCAGGGGCCGCGCGAGCGTCGTGAAGACCGCGTCGCTCGTCGTGGCCGTCGTCCCTCCCGCGGTCGTCGAGAGGATGCGGAAGTGATACAGCGTCTCCTCCTCCAGATCGGGGAGCACGACGCTGTGGGTCACGCGGAGGGCTCCGTCGGTGACCGCCGCTCCGTACGCGGGCGTCGTGCCGTACTCCACGCGCGAGCTCGAGGGCAGGTTCGTCAGCCAGTTCACCCGGGCGCTGTTCCAGCCGACGGCGCCGACCGACGGGATGTAGATGACGAGGGCCTCCGGGAGTCCGGGGGCGTGCGTCACGAAGACGCCGTCGGGCGAGATGACCTGCTGTCCGTGCGCGTCTGTGGAGCGGACCCGGAAGTGGTATGTCGCGTCGGGCGTGAGGCCATCCAGCACGACCACATGGTCCGTCACGAGGTCCGTCGACACATCCGTCGCTTCGCCGTAATCCCCCGTGGGTCCGTACTCGACCTGCGACGTCGCGGGGGTCGTCGTGCTCCACGCGACCGTCGCCGTCGTCGAGTTCGTGTCCACCACGGCGACCTGAAGAAGCAGAAGCTCGGGGGGCAGCGTCATCGCCGTGCGGTCGCCTGAGTTCACCGCCCTTCCGAACTCGTCGGTGCTCCATGCCCTGAAGTGGTACAGCGTGTAGGGCTCGAGCCCATCGAGCACCACTGCATGCTCGAGCGCCAAGGTCGGGTCGTGCGCGGACCATTCCCCGTACTGCTCGTCGGTGCCGTACTCGATCCGCGCGTCGCACGGGCGCGTGGTCCTCCACGTCACGAGGAGGCCCGTGGGAGACACCGTCTCGACGGCGAGGCCCGCGATGCGGGGCCTCGCCGCGAGCGTCGTGAGCGTGCGGCCATCGGCCGTCGTGGAGTGGCCGAAGGCGTCCGTCGAGACCGCGCGGTAGTGGTAGGTCGTCTCGGGAGAGAGGTCCTGCACCGTGATCGCGTGCGTCCGCGTGTAGCGCTGCGAGAGCGGGGTGGCCTGGCCGTACAGGGGCGTGGTGCCGTACTCCACGAGGGAGACGGCCGGTCGGTCGGTCTGCCACGCGATCACGGCGAACGTGTCGTCGACGACGGACGCGTGGCACCCCGTGATCTGCGGGGGTGCCGGCACCCTGATACTGACGACGCTCGGCTCACCGTGCAGCTCGTGGTCGATCGTGAACCACACGATGCCCAGTTCATCCGACACGACGGGCTCGTCGGAGAGGAGGGAGTCGTCGCAGGTCACCTCGAAGCCGGTCCTCGGCAGCATTCCGATGAGGACGTGCGAGCTCTCAGAGGGGCCGGTCGAGCTCTCGGTAGCCGAGGCGTGCGCAGCCCACACGCAGCACAACATCGCCAGAATCAGGCTGGCGACAGCGCGATGTGCGTGACGGGTCGGAGACCCCGGCATCTTCCTCCTTGAAAGCGTCCGGCGCATCCGCGTGCCCCGGTGCGAGCTGTCCGGACAGACTAGGCGCGAGACAGCCGCTTGTCAAGCTGAACGAACGTTGCCATCAATCAGTCACAGATTGTGGCAATCAAGAAAGAGCGGTGGAAGAAGCCACGCGCCGCGCGTCCACCTGCCCGGATGCCAGAACCGGGCCAAGTGCAGCGCGGCTGTCCCAGGAACGGCGAAGCGCGGACGGAGGCGGACATGACAGGCCGGCTCGCGCGGCTCGCTCACCGCTCCACGCCGCTCGTGAGGCCCTCGACGATCCTCTGCTGGAACAGGGCGACGAGCGCGAGGACGGGGAGCACGCTCACGACCGTCGCGGCGGCGATGGTCGCCCACGGCAGTTCGTGCAGGCCCGCGAAGAGCGCAAGGGCGACAGGCACGGTCCTCGACTGGGGAGTCGAGGTCATGATGAGCGCGAAGAGGAACTCGTTCCACGCGAAGATGAAGATGAGGATCGCCGCCGTGAGAAGCCCCGGGGCGGAGAGCGGCAGGATGATCCTGAAGAACGCGCGCGTCATGGTGCACCCGTCCACCAGCGCGGCGTCCTCGAGGCTCCTCGGCAGCGTGCTGAAGAAGTGCGTCAGGATCCAGACCGCCAGCGGCAGCGACAGGAGCGTGTACGGCAGGACCAGCGCCGGGTACCTGTTGATGAGGTGGAGCCTGGCCATGCCCACGTAGAGAGGCCCGATCATCCCGATCGCCGGGAAGATGGCGATGCCGAGGAAGAGGGCCATGATGGCGCTCTTCCTTCTCACCGTGAGCCGCGCGAGCGCGTACGCCGCCGGCGACCCGATCGCGAGCGTAAGAAGCGTCGTGAGCGACGCGACGACGAGGCTGTTCAGGACGTTCCTCGGGAACTGGCTCACGGCGAAGACCGCCGTGAAGTTGGAGAGCGCCGGCGGGTTCGGGTAGTAGTCGAGCGGCGTCTTGTAGAGCGCCTGCGGCGTTGAGAGGCTGACCGTCGCGATCCAGTAGAACGGGACGAGCGCGGCCACCGCGAGGCCGACCCTCGCCGCCCACATCCAAGCCCCCCGTCGCGTGCGCGCCGTCACGCCGGACCTCCGTCGATCACCTTGGCTCCGAGGCGACCTTCATGGACCGTATGAGCAGAAGGCTCAGCGCGAAGACGATGAAGAAGAGGGAGACCGTCATCGCCGAGCCGTAGCCGAGCTCCGAGTAACGGAACAGCGTCCTGTAGATGGCGACGGAGACCGTCTCGGTCCCGGACGCCCCTCCGGTCAGCACCCAGATGAGGTCGAAGATCCTGAACGCGTCCATGGCCCTGAAGAGCACGGCGATCGCGATGAACGGCTTGAGGAGCGGGAGCGTGATGCCGGTGAAGCTCCGCCACCTCCCGGCGCCGTCCAGGTTCGCCGCCTCGTAGTACTCGCGAGGTATCGACTTGAGGCCCGCCAGGAGGATGATCGCCACGAACGGCGTGGTCTTCCAGACGTCCGCCACGATGACCGACACCATCGCGAGCCCCGGGCCGAGCCAGACGATGGGTTCCCCCATGAGCCCGAGACGCCCGAGCACCGAGTTCACGAGGCCGATGCGGTCGTTCAGAAGCAGCGACCACATCGTCGCCGCGACGACCGTCGGCAGCGCCCACGGGAGGATGGTCGACGCCGTCACGGCCGTCCTGCCGCGCCGCATGCCGTGAAGAAGGAGCGCGGCCGCGAGGCCCAGCGCGAGCTCGAGCGACACCGACACGCCGGTGAACCAGGTCGTCTGCCAGAGGTCACGCCAGAAGACGGCGTCGCGGACCAGGGCCGCGTAGTTGCCCAGGCCCACGAACGCTCTCTCTTCGGCGAACTTGAGGTTGTAGCGCCAGAGGGAGAGGACGAACTGGCTGAGCACCGGGAAGGCGCCGACCACGACCACGAACGCCAGCGACGGCGCGAGAAGCCACGCAGCGAGTCGAGTGTCGCCTCTGCCGCTCATGGGCGCACCGCTCCGTGAGGTTGTCTCAGTCGGCGAGGACGGCCGACAGCCGGCTCACGATCGCGGCCGCCGCGTCGGCCGGCGGGATCTCGCCCGAGAGAGCCTTGTGGACGTTCTCCTGGATCACGTCGGACGCGCGCGGGTACTCGGGGGACTGCGGGCGGTTCCGCGCGTTCCTGAAGACCTCGAAGAAGCTCGCGAAGTGAGGATTGGCCTCGAGCACGTCGGGATCCTGGTACGTGGACTTGCGCGTGGGCAGATACGCTCCCTTGACCGCGCGAAGAGCGAGCGCCCGCTCGCCGGTGATGAACTTCAGGAACTCGAGCGCCTGCTCGGGATGGCGGCTGTGGGCCGAGAGAGCGACGTTCCAGCCTCCGATCGTCGAGTAGCTCACGAGCCCCGGAGCGTGGGGGAGAGGCGCGATGCCGACAAGGCCCTTGACCTTCGACTCGGGGCCCTCCGCCATGCTCCAGGCGTACGGCCAGTTCCGCAGGAAGACCGCCTGCCCCTCGGTGAACACGCGCCGCGAGTCCTCCTCCTTGTAGGTGAGGACGCTCGCCGGCGACACCCCTTCGATTGTGAGGCTCACCATGAGTCGGATGGCGCGCTCGATCTCATCCCGCACCTCCGATGGCGCGGAGGCGAGCCGCTCCGGGTCGAGCGAGCCGCCGGTGCCCCACAGAACCTCGAGGAAGTTGCAGACCAGCCCCTCGTAGCGGGCGCCCTGCCAGACGAACCCGTCCATCCCCCTGCGCCCGGCGAGCCGGCGGCCGGCAGCCCTGAGATCGTCCCAGGTCTCGGGAACCGCCAGCCCGGCGTTCGCGAGGAGGTCCTTGCGGTAGTAGAGCACGCCGGCGTCGGTGAACCACGGCACGGCGTACAGCTCGCCGCGGTACATGACCGAGCCGATCGGCCCGTCGAGGAAGTCCGCCGGATCGATGAACCCTTGCGGCAGCGGTCTTATCCACCCGGCCCTGGCGAACTCGGAGGTCCAGATGACGTCGAGGCTGTAGAGGTCGATCCCCTTCTCGCCGGCCGAAAGGTAGGTGACGTAGGCATCGTGCTGCTGGTCGGTGCTCGCCGGCATCGCCTGGAAGCGCACCTCGACATCGGGATGGGCCCCGTTGTATTCCGCGATGAGGGCTTCCGTTGCGCCCGAAGGGTCGTTGCCGGCCGCGAACGTGATGACCGTCTTCCCGGTGCCCTTGTTCGAGCACGATGTCAAGAACAGCGCCGCAGCGGCCAAGGCCGCGCACACGACGAGCCTTCTCACGGGGCGCCTCCTTGTCCAGGTGAGTCGCGAGGTCCTCCGTACGCCGCGCCATGCTATCCACATCGCGACGGGGTGTCAATGTGCGGCGCCGTCCGCTCGTCCGCCGGCCGGCGCAGCGCCACCGAGTGACACCCGCTCCCCGTCAACGGCCCCTGACTTGTGCGAGAACGTGCTTGACAGTGTGGCAGCTCCTTCGTACAGTGACCGTGGCATTCCCCGGGATGAGACTGGTCGGAGGAGCATGCGGCGGCAGCCGCGGAGGGACGGCATCATGAGGCACATCGCGCTCTGGGCAGCTGCGCTCGCGCTTCTCTTCGCGACCACGGCACAGGCGACCATCTTCCTCTACGAGGGATTCGAGGGCTCGGCTCCGGGGTGGCAGAGGATCGGCCAGGTGAACGGGCAGTGGCACTCGCTCTGGCACAAGGAAACCCACCGCTCGCACACCGGCAGCCGCAGCGCCGCATACAACACGGGCTCGCCGAACTACAACTACGATGTGGGCACAAGCTGGGGCATGCTGGCGTCGCCGTGGATCAACCTGTCGACGGCGAGCAACGTGTACGTGGACTTCTGGTCCTGGCTGGAGACGGAGAACGCGCCGCTGGAGTACGACGTGGCGTTCTTCATGGTCAAGGTGCCGGGCTTCGCATGGGGCATCGTTCCGCCCGACATCCAGACCTTCCCGCAGGGGCAGTGGAACCACCTCATGGCAGATCTCTCCACTCTGGCAGGGCTCCCAGCCGTGAGGATCGGCTTCCTGTTCCACAGCGTTGACGGGGAGTTCAACGACTACGAAGGGTGGTACATCGACGACGTCCGCGTGAGCGACGGCGTGACGCCGCCGGTCCCAGAGCCCTCGACGCTGCTGCTGCTCGGAACGGG
Organism: Candidatus Effluviviaceae Genus I sp.; assembly: GCA_016867725.1. Taxonomy (NCBI): domain Bacteria; phylum Candidatus Effluviviacota; family Candidatus Effluviviaceae; species Candidatus Effluviviaceae Genus I sp. The sequence goes on along the minus strand of VGIX01000024.1, from coordinate 82 downwards.
TCTCCTGGGCGCCGGCGCGGTCCTGCGCAGGCGTGTGCGGGGCTAGCCGGTTCTCGGCACGGGTCTCATGGAGGCGGGGGCG